>NZ_JBHZBG010000024.1:0-106790 GCF_042754695.1 Nocardia sp. NPDC059195
GCGACAGCCGAGCAGCGCATGCTCGCTGGCGGCGTCGACCCCGACACCGTCGCGGGGGGGGGGGGGGGGGCCCCCCCCCCCCCCCCCCCCCCGGCGGGGGGGGGGGGGGGGCCCCCCCCCCCCCCCCCACTCGTGTCGAAAGGTTCTACTGAATGACGCAGGTACTCAGTCGCCGGGCGCTCAATCGCGCCACCCTCGATCGGCAGTTGCTGTTGCGCCGCTCCGAGTTGTCCGTCGTCGACGCGGTGCGGCACCTGGTCGGGCTGCAAGCCCAGACCCCCCACAGCTGGTACGTCGGATTGTGGTCACGGCTGGCCGGATTCGTCCCCGAACAAGCCGCCGAGCTGCTCACCGACCGCGAGCTGGTTCGCATTGCCTTGATGCGCTCGACGATTCACCTGGTCACCCCGGACGACGCCGGTGCGCTGCGTCCACTGATCCAACCTGTCCTGGATCGTGATCTCTACCGCAACCACACGCACGGCAAGCCCATCGAGGGCATCGACATGGCGAAACTGATGGCCGACGGTGTCGAGCTGCTCGCCCCGGAACCGTTGACCAACAAGCAACTCGGCACATTGCTCGGTAGGCGATGGCCGGACCGCGCGCCCGCCTCGCTGGTCTACGCCATCCGCAACCAGGTGCCCCTGGTACAGGTGCCGCCACGCGGCGTCTGGGGCCGCAGCGGGCCGATCGCGCACACCACCGCCGACGCGTGGATCGGCACCGACCACACCATTGTCCCTTCGCTCGAGCGCATGATCCTGCGCTACCTGGCCGCCTTCGGCCCCGCCAGTGTGAAAGACATGCAGATGTGGTCCGGCCTCACCCGACTGCGCGAGATTGTCGACCGGATACGGCCGAACTTGAAGACTTTTCAGGATCAACACGGCCAGCAGCTGTTCGATCTACCCGATGCGGTGCTCCAGGACTCCGACACTCCGGCACCGCCGAGGTTTCTGTACGACTTCGACAACGTCTTGCTCTCCCACGCGGACCGCACCCGTGTGATCACCGAGGAGCACGGCGAGCAGGGGTACCGCACCCAGCGCCCCGTTCCGCAGATCCTGCTGGTCGACGGATTCACCGCAGGCGACTGGACGATCAACCGGGACAACGGATCCGCGACGATCACCATCCGCCCCTATAGCCGGCCGTTCAGCACACACGATGCGGCCGCCGTCACCGAAGAGGCGCACGCGTTGCTGACATTCACCGACCCTGACATCGAGACCCGCAACGTCGTCCTCGACGGTCCCCGTCCGTGATCGGGCGGTTGCGCGCGAGATGGCATCCGGTCCATCGCTATCCGGATCTGTGGTCGACGAAGGCGTTGTCGGTGAGAACGGGAACGGTGCTATCGGCATCCCGTTCGATCGCGATGGCCACATCATCGGCGAAACCCATCGCGGCGAGTTCGCGGCCCGACGCACAGTCGGTGATCAGGGCGCCGACATCGGATGTTCCAACGAATACGGTTGCCGCCGTGCGTGCTTCGGGCGACGGCGTAGTCAGGCCGCGCTCGATCAGCGCGGCGGCGAGCGCACCGGCACCGAGCCAGTCCTCGAGCGCCGGACGCACAGTATCGGTGCCCGGCCAGTGCTCGCCCGCCGGGACGATCACGATCGGCTGATCGGGACTACCCCACTGCTGAGCCACGAGCCAGTCGGCGACCGCGCTGACATTGCGCAGACAAGCGGCGACGACCGGGGTCCCCGCGACGGTGGCGGCGATGGTGGAGCCGTTGGGTGAGGGCAGTACCAGCCGCGGCGTGAACGGTGCACGCCGGATCGCCGCCGGAGACAACGACCACGGACCGGTCTCCCGCCGTCCGACGGCGAGTTCGGCGGAGTTCTCCTCGGCAAACGCCCGCGCCGAATCATCGCGCCATCGATACGGGAACACCGTGGTGCCCGCGGCGGTAGCCACCGACACCGACGTCGTGAACGACAACACATCGATCACCACGAGGCACCCAGCGCCGGGCCCGAGTACCTCTGCCCCGACCAGCCCCCACTCCACCCGAATTCCGAACCCGTCCTGCCGTGCCCACTGCGGTGCCGATCGCACGCTGACCTCCCGATAGCCGAATCTGGAAGTGCACCACGGATATCGACGGCACGCCACCGCTGGTCTCCTGGCCGAGGTGTTCAGCGGAGATAGGACGGAGTGAGGTCGAGCATGGAGGGTGGGCGGAGGCGGCGGAGGGTGCCGTCGATGCTGGTGATGTAGAGGGACCAGGCGCCGGTGGTGGGGTCGGGGGCCAGGCGGGCTGAGGTGGGGCCGATGGGGGGTGGGCCGGGGAGTGGGCCTCGCGGGGTGGTCCAGCCGGTGGCGAGGGTGCACCAGGCGCCCGTTGCCGGGTCTACCTGGTAGACGCTGCCGGAGTAGTCGCCGGTGACGAAGGTGAGCCCGGCGGCGGTCACGTCGAGGTCGTCGAGTGCGGGGAAGAGGCCGTCGTTCACGGTGGCGATGGGGGTGGGGCGGTCGGGGGCGTCGAGCGGGACCCGCAGGAGTTGGGAGGTGAGGACGTCCTCGGTGATGACCGACCGGTGGTCGGGGGCGAGCGCGAGGCCGTTGGGGCGGGGAACGGGGGACCAGGCGAGGGTGAATTCGCCGGTGCTGGGGCGGTAGCGGCTGATGCCGACCGGAGGCCAGGGGACGGAGAGTTGGGAGATGAGCAGGTCGCCGTCGGGGAGCAGGAGCAATCCGTTGGGCTGCACCAGGTTCGGAAGCAGGACGGTGACTTCGCCGGTGCCGATGTCGAGTCGGCTCAGGGTGCCGCCGCCGTTCGGTGTGGTGCCGTCGCCGGTGATGAAGTAGAGGTCCTCGCCGATCAGTCGCAGCCCGGCGGGGTTATCCAGGCCGGTGCGGACGGTGGTGACCTGCCCGTCGGCGGCAACATGCAGGAGCTCGCCGCGCACGATGCCGCTCACGTAGAAGCCGCCGCGGCCGTCGTATTCGAGATTTTCCAAGCCGCCGAGATCGGCCGCCAGCACCTCGGCGTACCAACCGTCGGCGCACGACGGCGCACCGGCCTGTGCGGTACCCATCGGGCCGATCCCGAGGGCGGCGGCGACCGTGATTGCTGCTGCGAGACAACGGGTCCGCCGCCGACGGGTGGTGAGTTCATTCGATCGACCGCGCATGGTCGAAGCCTACTGCTCGACCGAGCAGGTGGCCGTTCAGTCGGTTACGGTGCGCAAGGCAGCGAGCAGATCGGAGGCATCGGCAGCGATCGCCGCGCGCTCCTCGGCGGTCAGTTCGACGGTGTCGAGTTCGGATTTCCAGTGCGCGAGCCGGTCGGTGTCCTCGGCGACGACGGCGAGCTCGGCGAGGGCAGCGTAGGCGCGGGCCCGGTCGAGCGCGGTCGCGGTGGCGCCGAAGCGGTGCAAGCCGGCTTCCATGGCGCGCGTCGCCGCGCGGTCGTCGTTCTTGAAATCGCGCAGGATGCGGGCATTGTCGAGAACCCGGGCCAGGCCTTGCAGCTCGCGCGAGCCGCCGTAGTCGAGTTCCATCGGCTCGTCGCGCTGGATCACCAGGACCGTGTTGCCGACCGGGTCGACCAGGGAGAACCGGGATTGACCAGGGCGGAACCTGGTGATCCGCGGACAACCCTTGCTCGGAATCTTGCCGTAATGGGCGCGCAATGCGGCGGTGTACTCGGCATGGCGCGCGGCCACGTCATCGACCATTACCAGCGCGCCCGCATGCTCCACCGGCAGCTCGATGCCCGGCGGAGCGGGTGCGAAATGCAGGGCGCAGCCGTGTTGTTCGATCGCGCCGTACACATAGGGGCGGGTTTGCTCGTGGGTCACGGTGTAGCCGAGCGCCCGGTAGAACTCGAGGGTGCTCGGCAGGTCGCCGCTCCACAGCAGGGGCACCGCGGTATCGGTCATCGTCGGCCTTTCGCCAGAGAGTCGATTCGCCTGCGAGGTTACGAAGAATTTCGCGAAAGCGCCCATGCCCTTTTCGGTCACCCGCGCCTTCTCCGAAGGCCATGTGCGGCTGCGGACCGGCTCGCGTCCGCGACCCTTAAGCTGTGGGCATGACGAACCGCCTCGGCGAACTGGCGACCGCGAACTACGTACTACTCACCACCTTCCGCAAGGACGGCACTCCCGTGGGAACGCCGCTCTGGGCGGTGGCTCGCGAGGACAAACTGCTTGTCTGGACGGTCACCGACAGCTGGAAGGTCAAGCGGGTCCGGCGCAACCCCGAGGTGACGGTGCAACCCTGCAATGTGCGCGGGGACGCGCACGGTGCCATCGTGACCGGCACCGCCCGGCTGCTCGACGCCGCCGAGACCGACGAGCTCCGGTCGGCGATCCGCCGGAAATACTGGCTGACCGGCCCGCTCGTGATCCTCGGCAGCAACCTGCGCCGGGGCAAGGCGGGCACGATCGGCATCGAGATCACTCCCGCCTGACTTGCGCTGATCCCATAGGTAGAACCGCCGGTATCGGATACTGTGGTTGCTCGGCAGCATTTGGCGAAGGGATCCACATGTCCGACAAACGCAACCGAGCCGTCATCGTCGCGGGAGCACGGACCCCGTTCGTGCGCGCGTTCACCGACTTCACTCGCCTCGACAGCATCGCCCTGGCCGGCGCGGCCGTCCGCGGGCTGATCGAGCGGACTCAGATCGCGCCCGGTGAGATCCAGTCCATCGTCTGGGGTGGGGTGGTCCTGCCGAGTCATGCGCCGAATATCGCGCGGGAGATCGCCCTCGACCTGAACCTGGACTTCGGTTGTGAGGGGTACACGGTCACCCGCGCGTGCGCGTCCGGTTTGCAGGCGGTGACCTCGGCAGCCGCGGCGATCGAACGCGGCGAGTACGACATCATGATCGCCGGTGGTAGCGATTCCACCAGTAACGCCGAGATCAAACTGCCGCAGAAGGTCGTGCACGCGGTCGCGCCGGTGGCACTCGGCAAGCCCACGCCGATGGACTACCTCGATGTGGTCCGACAGCTCGCGCCGTTCACCGACATCCTGCCGCGCCAGCCCAAGATCTCCGAGCGCACCACCGGCGAGGTGATGGGCGAGTCCGCGGAGAAGATGGCCCGCATCAACGGGATCTCCCGCGCTGATCAGGATGCTTTCGCCGCCCGCTCGCACCAGCGTGCCGCGGCCGCGATCGCCTCGGGACGATTCGATGACGAGGTCGTGCCGGTCACCACACCGTCGGGCACGCTGATCGAGACCGACGGCCTCGTCCGCGCGAACACGAGCATCGAGAAACTCGCCACCCTGAAACCGGTGTTCGAGAAGAACGGCACGGTCACCGCGGGCAACGCGAGCCCGCTCACCGACGGTGCGTCGGCGGTTCTGCTGATGAGCGAGGAGAAGGCGCGCGCCCTCGGGTTCACCCCGCAGGCCGCCTTCCGCTCATGGAGCTTCGTCAGCGTCGACCCCGCCGATCAGGTACTCATCGGCCCCGCGATCTCGATGCCGCGCGCCCTCGACAAGGCGGGCATGACCCTGGCCGACATCGACCTCGTCGACATCCACGAAGCCTTTGCCGCCCAGACTCTTTCGGTGCTGCGCATGCTGGAGAGCGCCGAGTGGGCCAAGGCTCGCCTCGACCGCGACGAGCCGGTCGGCACCGTGGATATCGACAAGCTGAACGTGCACGGCGGCTCGATCTCCCTGGGCCACCCTTTCGGCGCGACCGGTGCCCGAATGGTTACCACCATGGCCAACGAGTTGGTGCGCACCGGGAAAGAGACTGCGCTGCTGGGGATTTGCGCGGCCGGCGGGATCGGCGCGTCGGCGGTGCTCGAACGCGTCTAGCGGAGGTCAGGCGGGCGCACCGGGGCGGGGACGGTGCGCCCGGACGTCCACGGGACGTCCGTCGGGGTCGCCTGCGGTCATCGTCCACTGCGTGGGCAGGGTTTCGATCGGGCCGACCGGGAGGCCCGCCTCCACGAGGCGATCGCGAACCTCGCGCAGTTGTTCCAGCGTCCTCAGACGCAAACCCCATCCCGCGCGGCCGAGTGGATCGCGATCGGTGAGCGGCGCGGTCGTGGTCTCCACGAGCATCAGGTGGTCGGCGCCGCCGACATCGATGACGGCGATCCGCGGATCGGCCGGGGTAGCAGCCCGCTCGAAAGCCAGTGTCGCGCCGAGATATTCGGTGTAGTACCGCACGAGCCTGTCGAGATCGGCGGTGGTGAGCGTCAGATGATTGATTCCGAGGAGGTCAGGCATGGTCGTTCCAGACTAGCGGCGTAGCGCGGCGGAATATCGGCTCAGCGCGGCGGCGGCATCGAGCATGGCGAGGCCCTGGGCGGTGAGGGTGGCTTGCCAGTCGGTGAGTGCGGCCGCCAGCGCTTCGGTGCTGCCGGCGGCGCGGATCTGGCCGATGACGGCGGCGATGTGGTCGAGGCGGTAGTGGCCTCGGCGCAGGATGTGGGCCAGTTCGGCGTCGCGGAGGTCGGTGGGGCCGTAGTGGCGGTAGCCGGTGGCGGGGTCGCGGGTGGGCGTGAGGATGCCTGCTGCTTCCCAGGCTCGCACGGTGGCGGGGGTGACTCGGAGGTGGTGGGCGAGTTCGCCGATCGTTCTGGTGTTCTCGGAAAGTTCTGTGCGAGAGCTCGATTCGTCGATGAGGTGATCTACCGCTCGGCGGACCGAGGTGAGGGTCTCGCGGTCTCGGAGGAGTTGGCTGTGCCCGCGGTCGACGATCGTGAGGGCCTTGTCGAGGTCGTTCTCGTGGAGTGCGCGCATGATGCTGCCCGCAGTCGCGTGGCCGTAGGCGGTGATCAGGGTGAGGAAGGTGCGCAGCGCGCTCGCGTGCAGGTCGGTGTAGATCCGGTAGCCGGTGGGGGAGCGCTCGGCCGGAGGGAGGTAACCGTCCTGCTCGTAGTTGCGGATCGCCTGGGTCGAGAGGCCGTGCTCGCGGGCCAGGTCGGATGGTCTCAGGTTTCTCACTGGTTTGAGACTTTACGGGAGGAATGACAGAAGAATCCAGGTCATGTCTCCACCGTTGTTTCAACGATACGATTGATACACATGACTCAGAGAATGAGCGACTTCGTCCCTTCCTCCTGTGAACTGCTGGCGCTGGGGGAGCCCGCCCACCGCGAATCCGGTTTCGCGCTGCTCCGCAACGAGCTGTTCGCCCAGTTGGCCGAGCACGGATTCCGCTCGATCGCCCTGGAATCCGATCGTGTCGCCGCCCTCGCCGTGAACGACTACGTGCGCGGCGGGCCGGGCAGCCTCGACGACGTGCTGCGGTCAGGCTTGTCGCACGGCTTCGGCGAGATGGCGGCCAACCGTGAACTGGTCGCCTGGCTCCGCACGTACAACGCGGAGCGGCCCGCCGCCGAGCACATCACCTTCCACGGTTTCGACGCCGCCATGGAAACCATGAGCGCCCCCAGCCCGCGCCGCTACCTCGAATTCGCCCGCGACTACCTGGAGCTCGACCTCGACATCACCGACCTCGTCGGTGAGGACGAGCGATGGAGCCGCACCGAGGCGATCATGGATCCGGCCGAATCCCCGGGCGCCACCGTCGAGGCGGATCGGTTGCGGGTGCTGGCCGACGACCTACTCGTCACCATGTACTCCCGGGCGCCGGAACGGATCGCGGTCACCTCGTACGCCGAATGGCGCAGGGCCGCAATCCATCTCATAGCGGCACTGGGGCTGCTGCGCTATCACAGGCAGGCCGCGCAGCCGCTGGACGCGTCGGCACGCTGGTCTCGGCTCTCGGCCACCCGCGACGCCCTCATGGCCCAGAACCTCCTGGATATCCGCACCGACGAAGCCCGCCGCGGGCCGACCGTGGTCTTCGCGCACAATCTGCATCTGCGCCGCACCCCGAGCAGCATGCGAATGGGCCCGATGGATCTGACCTGGGCTGGTGCGGGGGAGATCGTCGGCGCACTCCTGGGTGACCGGTACGCGGTGGTGCTCGGCAGCCTCGGCCGCAGTGACATCCTCGCCCTCGGTGACCCCGCGCCGGGTACCTACGAACGCGCGCTGCAGGACGGCATCGAGACCTGGGGACTCACCCCCGCATCCGCCGTCGCGGTCGCCGGAACCCGCACCGATACGACTCCGGCGCAGGGCTACTTTCCGCTCGATGCCGACACCGTCGCCGGCGCCGACGCCATTCTGCACCTGAGCGTGGGCGAGCCGTCGTCCGACAACGGCTACGAGCGGTACCTCGATCACGCGCGCCGCGAGGCCGCTCACGCCATGGCAGCCCGGTCGTAGTGAGCGCGCGCCGCGCCGGTGTCGGTCAGATCGCGGTGTCGCGCACCAATTCCTCCAGGTAGGAGGCGACACCGTCGTCGTCGTTGGTCGGGAGCACCCGGTCGGCGAGCGTGATGACCTCGGGTACCGCGTTGGCCGGAACCAGCGCGGTACCCGCCCACGTCAGCATGGCCACATCGTTGAGCGCGTCGCCCGCGGCCGCCACCTCCGACCGGTCGATGCCGTCGAGCGCGCACAATCGGGCCAGGGCGCTGGCCTTCGACACGCCTTCGGCGGCCATCTCCATATACGCGGCACCGGAGTGGGTCAGCTCCACTCCGGTGATCCCGACCGCCACCGCCGTCCGGTACAGCTGCGCGCCGGGTAGCTCGGGATGACGGGCCACGATCTTCACCATCGCTTCGAGGCCGGTCGGCAAGGTCTCCGACAACTCCATGTCGTGCGGGTGCCGGTGATGATCGGTGAACTTGCACAGGGCGGCGTAGGCGGGCTCGGCGACGAACCGGGTCGCGCCGACGTTGGCGAAGACGACACCGGGAATCAGGTCGCGGATCTGCGCCATCACCGCGCCCGCCGCGCCGGTATCGATCGAGACGGTGTCGATGATCTCCGGTGTGCCGTCGGCGAGGTCGAGCAGCACAGCACCGTTGGCGCACACCGCCTTACCGCGGAAACCGCACGACTGCGCCAACTCGTGCACCGAATGGCGCGCACGCGCCGTCGCCCACACCACCTCGATGCCCGCCGCTTGCGCACCGGCCATGGCCTCGGCGGTGCGCGGTGAGACGGTGCGATCGGAACGCAGCAGTGTGCCGTCGAGGTCGGTGGCGAACATCCGGATACGAGTCACCCGGTCATGCTTTCACGCGCCGCGCCGCCGACCAGGACGGGTCGGGTCGGGCGTCGAGACGGGTTGGACCTTTCTCCGCCTTCGTGCCGGCAAGGCGCGAAGGCCGCCGATCGTTGCGTGCCGGTACCCGCTAGGTCGCTTGGCTCACCGAGGACATGTGAAAGTCGGGGATGCGCAGTGGTGGCATCGCGGTTCGGGTGAACCAGTCCTTCCATTCCCGGGGCAGGGTGATCTCGGTGGCACCCGCTTCCGAAACTCTGCGCAGCAGGTCGAGGGGACTCTCGTTGAAGCGGAAATTGTTGACCGCGCCGGTCACCTGACCGTCCTCGACGAGGTAGACACCGTCGCGGGTGAGGCCGGTGAGGAGCAGGGTGGCGGGGTCGACCTCGCGGATATACCAGAGGCACGTGAGGAGCAGGCCACGCTCGGTGCGGGCGATCATGTCGTCCAGCGACGCGTCGCCGCCACCGGTGAGCAGCAGATTCTCACCGGGAATCGTTGCGGGGGCGGAGAATTCGGCTGCGGTCGCGCGCGGATAGACCAGCGATTCGATGACGCCTTCGCCGATCCAGTCGACACGCTGGGCGGACAGACCGTTATCGAACACCGACAGCGATTCCGACGACGACGGAGTCGCCACGAACGGCCGGTATTCGAGACCGCCGGCAGTCGGGTCGGAGTACAGGGTGAGCGGAATGTCGCTGAGCCGCTCACCGATTCGCGTGCCACCGGCGCGGGAGAACGCGGTGTGGCCCTCGTGCGCGCCACGGCCCTCCATGCTCCACGCCAGATAGATCATCAGATCGGCGACCGACGACGGCGGCAACAGGGTCTCGTAGCGGCCGGCGGGCAGTTCGATGCGGCGCTTGGACCAGTCCAGGCGCCGCGACAGCTCGGTGAGCAGGCCCGGGGTGTCGACGTCGGTGAAATCGGCGGTGCCGACACCCACCCACGCGCTCGCCAGATCCTTGCCCTCGCCGCGCTTGCCGTTGACCTCCACCGAACCGGTGGGCTGACTGAACCGGCGCCGGACACCGGTCGAGGTGCCCAGCCAGGTGGTGTGCACCTGATGGTGGGCGAAACCGTAGAGGCGGTCGCTGCCGTCGAATCCGGTGGACAGGTCGCGCGCCAACCCGGCGAACACCTCGATCTCGGTGGCGCCGGGCGCCTGATCCCAGGTGGCGGTGTCGTCGTCGGTGGGTTCGAGCAACGGCATCGCGTCGCGGGCCGGGGCGGCCGTGCGAGCTGCCTCCTCACTGGCACGCACCACGGCTTCGATCTCGGTGGGATCGACGCTGGTGGAGCTGATGGAGCCGACCCGCGCGGTGTTCGGGCCGTCCCGGAACACCGAGATCACCGCCCACTCCCGTGAAATCGACGAGCCGTTGGTGGTCATCGAGTTGCCGGCCCACCGCAGCGACGCCTCGTGCGCATCGGTGACGATCACGATCGCCTCGTCAGCTTTCGACGCCGCCAGCGCACGCTCGACCACCGCGCCCGCCGGGAACAGACCCTCGTTCACTGACCGCCCTCCGTCCGGGTATTGAGAATGTTGACCCCGCGCACCAGCACCGACGGGCAGCCGTGGCTCACCGCCGCCACCTGACCGGGTTGTGCCTTACCGCAGTTGAACGCGCCACCGAGCTGCCAGGTGCTCGGTCCGCCGACCGCTTCCATCGACCCCCAGAAATCGGTGGTCGTCGCCTGGTAGGCGACATCGCGCAGTTGCCCGGCCAGCTCGCCGTCGCGAATGCGAAAGAATCGTTGGCCGGTGAACTGGAAGTTGTAGCGCTGCATGTCGATCGACCAGCTCTTGTCGCCCATGATGTAGATGCCGTCCTGCACCCGGGAGATGAGTTCCGCGGTGCTGGTGTCATGGTCGGGATCGGGCTGCAACGACACGTTCGCCATCCGCTGGATCGGAACATGGTGCGGCGAATCGGCATACGAGCAACCGTTGGAGCGGTCGAGGCCAAGCCGTGGGGCGAACACACGGTCGAGCTGGTAGCCGACCAGGACGCCGTCGCGCACCAGATCCCACTGCTGGCCGGCCACGCCCTCGTCGTCGTAGCCGACGGTGCTCAAGCCGTTGACCTGGGTGCGGTCGCCGGTGACGTGCATGATCGGCGTGCCGTAGCGCAGCGTGCCGAGCTGATCGGGAGTAGCGAACGAGGTACCCGCATAGGCGGATTCGTAGCCGATCGCGCGGTCGTATTCGGTGGCATGGCCGATGGATTCGTGGATCGTCAGCCACAGGTTCGTCGGGTCGATCACCAGATCGGTCGGGCCCGCGACGACGCTGGGCGCCTTCACCTTCTCGGCCAGCCAGGCGGGGATCCGGGCGAGTTCGCCGGTCCAGTCCCACGTTCCGTCGGCACCGGTGACGTACTCCCAGCCACGGCCCGCGGGCGCGGCGAGGGTGCGCATCGTCTCGAACACCCCCGAGGCGGAATCGACGGTGACAGCCTCCAACTGGGGGTGCAGGCGCACTCGCTGCTGGGTGATCGACGAACCCGCGGTGTCGGCGTAGAACGTCTGCTCCTTGACCTGCAAGACCGAGGCGGTGACATGGTCGACACCGTCGGCCGCGGACAAGCGCTCCGAATAGTCCTGCAGCAGCGCCACTTTGTCGGCCGTCGGCACCGTGAACGGGTCGAGGTCGTAGGCCGAGACCCACGAGACATCGTCATAGCGTGGCTCGTCGGCCAACTCGACTCGTTCCCGATTCAGCGCACGCAGCGCCCTTGCCACGGTCACCGCCCGGCGCGCGACCTCGGCGGCGATCTCGGGTGTGAGCGCGGCATGCGAGGCGAAACCCCAGGTGCCGTCCACGATCACGCGCACCGCCAGCCCCAGTTCGGTGGCGTCGGTGACCGCTTCGACGCGACCGTCGCGTAAGCGGATCGACTGGGTGACCAACCGTTGCACGCGCAGATCGGCATGCTCGGCGCCGGCCGCGCGCGCCGCCGACAGCGCGGCCTCGGCCAGGGTGCCGAGCCCGAGCGCGCGGAATTCCTCGTCCACATCTCTGGAAGTCGTGGTACTCACCGGGCCTACGCTAACCGGTGCCACCGACACATGTGCGCCGCAACCACATCCGGCTACGTCATGTCGGTCGATACATCCGCTGCTTGCCTGCATGTCGTGCAAGGACGCTCCGTGCGATTGTGTGCGAAAAGCCGCGTCCGGCAGCCGTTGCCGTGACGCGCGGACTGCGGTCCTCCCGCGAGCGGTGCTGGAAATGCCGTAGGGTGCCCGCCGTGCCGCCATCTGCCCTGCGCGATCGAAAAAGGGAACGAACCCGACGTGCGATCCTCGTGGCCGCCGTCGAATTGTTCGAGGCCAGAGGGTATGAGGAAACGACCGTTGCCGACATCGCGGCCGAGGCCGAGGTCGGCACCCGGACCTTCTTCAACTACTTCGCGAGCAAAGAAGAACTGCTCTTCCCCGAGAGCGACGAACGGGTGCGCGCGGCGGTCGCCGCCATCGCTACCCGACGGCCCGGCGAGCGACCGGTGGAGGTGTTGCTGCGGGCACTGCGCGCCGCGGGCGACAACCCCGGCGAACACCTCGTCGACGACATCAGCTCGCGAGTGGCCGCGCTGCGGGCGCGGGTCTCGCGGACTGTCCCCTCGGTGAGCGGTCGCGCCGCGCACGCGCAACTGGTCGCGCAGCGCGAGATCGCGCACCAGTTGCATATCGCGTTCCCGCACGAACTCGACGAGGTCGGCGCCGCGGCGCTGGTCGGTGCCGTGGTCGGCGCGGTGTCGGGCGCGCTGACCGTGCTGTTCCAGCAGCCTCAGCACGGCATCGACGACGGTGAACGACTACATCGCAAGATCCACGAGACCACCTCGCGGGTCCTGCAGCCCTGGCTCGCCGCCGCCGCGCCACCCGAACCGGTGCACTAGCCGAACTGCTGCCACCCCAGGCGGATCACCATCACCACCACGACGACCAGCAACACGATCCGGACGAACCCGGCGCCCCTGGCCAAGGCCATCCGCGAACCGATCAGCGCACCGGCGACATTCGCCACCGCCATGCCCGCGCCGAGACCCCACAGGATATGGCCGGTCGAGCCGAGGAACAGCAGCGCACCCACGTTCGACCCGCAATTGATCACCTTCGCCATCGCCGCCGCGCGCACGAACTCGGTGCCGAGCAGTGTCGCGAAGGTGATGATCAGGAAGGTGCCGGTCCCTGGTCCGAGCAGCCCGTCATAGAGGCCGATCAGACCGGCGGCGAGGCCGACCACCAGGAACACCTTGCGCCGCGTCGGTGGATGGGTGGCCATCGTCATGCCGATCGACGGTCGCATGGTCACGAACACCGCGACCCCGACGAGCACCACCATCACCAGTGGGATGAACAGGTCGCGGTCGATCAGCGACACCGCCGCCGCACCGCATGCGGCCGTGATCGCGGCGATCACCGCAGCGGGCAGGAGCACCTTCCATTGCATCGGCACCTTGCGCGCGAAGGTCGCCACCGCGGTCGCGGTGCCTGCGAGGGAGGCGAGCTTGTTGGTGCCGAGCGCGGTCTGCGGTGTGATGCCGGGGACGACGAGGAACAGCGTCGGCAGAATGATCAGCCCACCGCCGCCGACCACGGCATCGACCCAGCCCGCCGCCGCCGCGGCCACCAGCAGGACCGTCCAGTCTCCGAGTTGCACACGTCCAGGCAATCAAGATCACGACCGGAAAGCCAGCCGGGGCTACGCTGGGCCCCGTGCGCCGGTTCAGCCTGTGGCTACGCGGACGACCCATCGTCGCCGACTCGATTCTGGCGGGTTTGCTCCTGCTGCTCGATGCCCTCGGGGTGGGCGACGAACGCAACAAGGTCGTCTATCTGATCTTCTCGGTGATCCTGCCGCTGCCGCTGATCCTGCGCCGGGTGTACCCGCGTGCGGTGGCGGCGGCGATGCTGGTGCTGTCGTTGCTGAACACCCTGATCGGCTACCTGACCGATGATCAGGCGGCCGACCACGTCGCGCTGATCGGGCTCGGGGTGATGCTCTACACGCTCGTCGCCTACGTCGGCCGGCGTGACGGGCTCATCTATCTTGCCTTCGTCGCGCTCGACCTGGTGTTGTCGGTTTCGCTGCTCAACGAGCCGAGGGGCGGAGATCTGGCGATGGCCGCGCTCATCTACGCACTGTGCTGGACACTGGCCGAGTTCAACGGCGCCCGGCACGCGTATGACGCCGAGGTCGCGGCCCGCCTCGCGGTGGCCGATTACGACAAGGAGCGTCGAGCACACGAAGCGGTCGCCGCCGAACGCACCCGTATCGCCCGCGAACTACACGATGTGGTCGCGCACGCGGTGAGCGTCATCATCGTCCAGGCCGACGGCGCCACATACGCTCTGCGCCAAGACCCCGAAACCGCCGAACGCGCGCTTGCCACCATCGCGGGTACCGGTCGCGACGCCCTGCGCGAGCTGCGCCGCACCGTCGCGCTGCTGCGCACCGAGCACGCACCGGAACTGCTGCCACAACACGGCAGCGCGGGTATCGCGAAGCTGGCCCAGATGATGCGCGAGGCGGGCCTGGCCGTTGACCTCGAGTTGAGCGGTGAGCTCGACGACATCGCCCCCGAGGTGAGCCTCGGCGTGCACCGCATCGTGCAGGAATCGCTCACCAATACCCTGCGCCACGCAGGCGCGGAGCCGAAGGCGGTGGTCCGGGTACACCGGCGCGACGAGGACGTCCTCGTCGAGATCACCGACAGCGGCGGTGTCCCCGCGCAGGTGAGCCCTGGCACCGAGATTCCCGGCACGGGGATGGGACTGGTCGGGATGCGCGAACGGGTCGCGGTGCTCGGCGGCACCTTGACCGCGGGCAGGCTCGACGACGGCCGCTGGCAGGTCCGGGCGGATCTTCCGCTGCGCACCGAAACGGAGTGACCCCCGCGCTCCGAAAAAACCGAGGAACGCTGCGCGGCTGTGCCTATTAGGGTGGGGCAATGCCGATCAGCGTGCTCGTGGTGGACGATCAGGAACTCATGCGGATGGGCCTGAAAATGGTGCTCGGCGCGCACCCCGACATCGAGGTGATCGGCGAAGCGGGCAACGGTGACGAGGCTGTGCGGCGGGCGAGCGACCTGCGCCCCGATGTGGTGCTGATGGATGTGCGGATGCCGGTCGTCGACGGGGTGACCGCCACCGCGCGGATCGTGGCCGCGGGGGAGGGTGTGCGGGTACTCGTGATGACCACCTTCGACCTCGACGAACACGCTCTCGGTGCGCTGCGCGCCGGTGCGAGCGGATTCCTGCTCAAGGACACCCCACCCGAGGACCTCGTCTCGGCCATCCGCAGCGTCGCCGCCGGTGACGCGGTGGTGTCACCCAAGGTCACCAAGCGGCTGCTGGACCGGCTCGTCGCCGAGGACCCGGCCAGTCTGCGCGACCCGAAGATCCTCGACGTCCTCACCGCACGCGAACGCGAAGTGCTCGAACAGATCGCGGTCGGCCGCTCCAATGCCGAGATCGCCGCGGCGCTGTTCCTGTCGGAGGCGACGGTGAAAACACATGTCGGCCGGGTGCTCACCAAACTCGGCTTGCGCGATCGGGTGCAGGCGGTGGTGCTGGCCTACGAAACCGGGCTCGTGCGGCCCGGTGGCTGAACTCGTCGGGGCGCACGGGAGAAAAATCGGGCGCTCGTGCGTTGAAGGGATAGATCGTCCGAAAGGATCGCCATGACCGCCCTGCTGTTCGTCCTCTATCTCGTCGTCGAGATCGCCGCGCTCGTCGGTCTCGCCCAGCTGATCGGCATCGGCTGGGCGCTGGTCGTGCTCGTCGCGGTGTCCGGCGTGGGTTTGGTGCTGCTCGGGCGGCAGGGCAGGCGGGTGTTCGATCGGTTCCGGCGGGCCTCCCGCGGTGAGGTGACCGCCGAGAGCGCGGTGGCCGACGGGGTGATCGTCGCCACCGGATCGGTGCTGCTGTTCGTGCCGGGCCTGGTCACCGGACTCGTCGGCCTGCTCGCACTGTTCCCGCCGACCAGGGCGTTGCTGCGACCGGCACTGGAGAAGCTCGGTACCCGGCGCTTCGGTCCGCTGCCCTCGTTCGCGCCCTCGCCGTATCGTGGGATGGTCGTCGATGCCGACGGTGATGTGGTCGACGGCACCGTGGTCGGGCAGTGGTACGACGACGGTCACACCGCGGGCCCGCGCGCGCTCGGCTCCGCCTGAATCGAGACTGCCCCAACGGACTTGCCCGCTCCCGGCGGCGAAGGGTCTACAGTACCGACATGGCCACCGAGCAGATCACCGTCACGGTGAGCGAGGAACTGGCCGACGCGGTGCGTAGAGCGAGCACCGCTGCCGGACAGTCGATGTCGGACTTCACCACCGCCGCATGGCGGTTGGAACTGATCGCCGTGGAGGCGGGCGGGCACTGTCGGGCCGGGTTCGGCGACGCCGAAGTGCGCGCCGCACTGTCGCTGCCGACCTGACCTCGCTCGCCGCCGAGCGGAGACTGTCCCTGCCGAGGTGACGATCCGTCGATACGGCAGACTGGGGCACCGTGAGTACCCAGTTGCTGATCGGCGGTCGTTTCTACAGTTCCAGTTCCCCGGACGCGACCGCGATGGCGGTCACCGACGGCACCGTGGTGTGGCTCGGCGCCGAGGCGCCAGGGCGCGCGATGCATCCCGATGCGGAGATCATCGACCTCGACGGTGCGTTCGTGGCGCCCGCGTTCGTCGACCCGCACGTGCACGTCACCGCGCTGGGACTCCAGCTGACCGGGCTCGACGTGCGTGGCGCCGGATCCCTGGCCGAACTGCTCGAGACGGTCCGAGCGCACGCCGCGAACCAGCCGGACGGGGTGATCATCGGCGAAGGCTGGGACGACACCGGCTGGCCCGAACAGCGTCCGCCGACGGTCGCCGAACTCGACGCGGCCGCCGGTGCGGGCAGGCTCGTCTACCTGGCGCGCGTCGACGCGCATTCGGCCGTGGCATCCTCGGCGCTGCTCGACGCGGCCGGTGACCTCGGTGACGGATATCAGCGTGGGGACCTGCTGCGCGCCGACGCCCACCACCGGGTGCGCACGGTCGCACTCGCCGAACTCACTCGCGCCCAGCGTGATTCGGCCCGTAAAGCCGCTCTCGACACGGCGGCCGCACACGGCATCGTCGCGGTCCACGAATGCGCGGGGCCCGATATCTCCGGCCGCGACGACATCGCTGAACTGCTCGCTTTCGAACACGGCGTGGCCGTGCGGGCCTACTGGGGTCAGGCCGTGCGCACCGCGGACGAAGCGCGCGCGCTGCTCGACGAGCTCGGTGTGCACGCGCTCGGTGGCGACCTGTTCGTCGACGGCTCGCTCGGCTCGCACACGGCACTGCTGCGTGCGCCCTACGACGACGCGGCGGGCTGCGGCAAGAGCTTCCTCGACGAAGACGCGGTCGCCGCACACCTTCGCGCGTGCACCGAGGCCGGGATCCAGGCGGGCTTCCACGCGATCGGCGATGCCGCCATGGACACCGTCGTCGCCGGATTCGCCCGGGTGGCAGCCGAACTCGGTGGTCCGGCGATCGCCGCCCGCGGGCACCGGGTGGAGCACGCGGAGATGACCGACGCCGCCGCGATCGCACAACTCGCCGCGCTCGGCGTGATCGCGTCCGTGCAGCCCGGCTTCGACGCCGCCTGGGGCGGACCCGACGGGATGTACGCGACCCGCCTCGGCGCCGAGCGCGCCGCCGGGCTCAACCCGTTCTCGGCGATGGCGGCGGCGGGTATCTCCCTCGCTATCGGCTCCGACGCGCCCGTGACCGCCATGAACCCGTGGGAACAGGTGCGCGCGGCCGTCCACCACCGCACCTCCGGCCACGGACTGTCCCCGCGCGCGGCCTTCGCCGCCGCCACCCGCGGCGCCTGGCGCGCGGGCGGTGTGCGCGACGGCCTGGCGGGCACGCTGGTCCCCGGCGCACCGGCCTCCTACGCCGTGTGGGACGCGGGCGACCTCGTGGTCGCCGCGGCCGCCGACACCGTGCAGCGCTGGTCCACCGACCCCCGCTCCCGCGTTCCCGGCCTCCCACGCCTCGACCTGGGCGCCGACCTGCCGACCTGCCTGCGCACCGTGCACAACGGCACCACGATCTACACCGCCTGACCCGCCGTCGACGCCGCGCCAGCAACCGAATCACGGAGCAGCACACCATGATCGAACCCGCCACGGGCCATCCCGACGCTACGACTCCCGACGTCGCCGACACGGCCCGGGGCCAGCGCTACCCGATGTTGCTGCGGATGCTGGCGGCGACGGCCGGTGGTTTGTTGCTGTTCGGCAGCTTCCCACCCCGCCCGTTCTGGTTCCTCGCGCCGGTCGCCATCGCCCTGCTCACCGTCGCGGTGCGCGGGCCCGGCAAGCTGCGCGGCGGGTTCGGGTACGGAATGCTCGGCGGGCTGGCGTTTTTCGTGCCGTTGCTGCCGTGGACCGGGATCTATGTGGGGCCGGTGCCGTGGCTGGCGCTCTCGACGGTGTGCGCGGTGTACTTCGGGCTGTGGGGTGTGCTCGCCCGGTGGCTGAGCGTGCTGCCAGGCTGGCCGGTGTGGCTCGCGCTGGCGTGGACCGCGAGCGAATGGGTCAGGTCGAGTTTCCCGTTCGGCGGATTCCCTTGGGGGCGTGTCGCGTTCGGGCAAGCCGACGGCTGGTACCTGCCGCTGGCCGCCTATGGTGGTGCGCCGCTGGTCGGCTTCGGCGTCGCCCTCACCGGCACCGGTCTCGCCGCGTTGGCGCTGCGCCTGCGTGCCTGGGCACGCACTCCCGCGCCGCGCGCGAACACCCGCGCCGTGCGCACCGGATTTGCCACCGTCGTGGTGGCCGTGGCTGTCATGCCCCTGGCCGGAGTGATCCTGCGGCCGACGCTGCCGGCCCCGGACGCGGGCACCCGGACGGTCACGGTCGCCGCCATCCAGGGCAGCGTGCCGCGGCTCGGGCTCGATTTCAACGCCCAGCGCCGCGCGGTGCTGGACAACCACGTCCGGCGTACCGAGGAGCTGGCCGACGCCGTCACCCGCGGCGAGGCCGCGCGGCCCGACATCGTGATCTGGCCGGAGAACTCCTCCGACATCGATCCACTGCGCAATGCCGACGCCGCCGCCGAGATCACCGAAGCCTCGGTGCGGATCGGCGCCCCGATCCTGGTCGGCGCGGTCCTGGTGAACGGTGATCGCACGACCACCAACTCGGTGATCGTGTGGAACGGGACGGCGGGTCCGGGGGAGCGGCACGACAAGAAGATCATCCAGCCGTTCGGCGAGTACCTGCCGATGCGTGGTTTCTTCCGTTTGTTCTCTTCCTATGCCGACCGTGCGGGCTATTTCGTGCCGGGTAATGGTGACGGAGCGGTCACGGCCGCCGGCGTGCCGATCGGCGTGGCGACCTGTTACGAGGTCGCTTTCGATCGGGCATTCCGGGACTCTCTCGCCGCGGGCGCCCAATTGCTGACGGTGCCGACCAACAACGCCACGTTCGGTGAGAGCGAGATGACCTATCAGCAACTCGCCATGTCGCGGGTGCGGGCGGTCGAGCACGGGCGTGCGCTCGTTGTCGCAGCAACCACCGGGGTCAGCGGAATCATCACCGCTGACGGCGTGCTCATCCAGCATACCGAGCAGGTCGTCCCCGCCGCACTGGTGGCCCAGTTACCGTTGCGCGACACGACGACAATCGCTACCCGAATCGGTGCATGGCCCGAACTGGCGTCCGTTATCCTGACCGCGATCGGCGTCGGACTGGTGCTTCTTCGACGCTACAGGGCGAATCCGACGCAGGCAGTGCGAAGTTCGGACAATTCTGAATAAGCGGTTTGTTTCAACCCGGGGGAAGCGGCACGAAGTTGCTGCTACAGGGGTGTAATTCGTTGAGCTCGAAATAAATTCAGATCGGCAGCCATCCGGCTGCCGGAGTACTCCGAATCATGGGCGTGGAAAAGCCACGCCCTGGGCCGTCGTGTGCCCGGGCGCTGCTCGGGGAGTTGTGACACAAGGCAGAAACGGAGTGCTTGATGAGTTCTTTGGCCACCGACCACGTCAGCTCGAGCGTCACCGACGAGGACCCGGGCCAACCGTTCGCCCTCTCGCCCGGTCAGACAGCACTGTGGTACGCGCAACGGATCCGGCCCGACATTCCGCTCACCATCGCTCACTACGTCGAACTGCACGGCGATCTCGACGTCGGCAGGTTGCTGTACGCCGTGGAACGCTTCGGCGCGGAATCCCAGGTGGGACATGTCCGCCTACTCGAGATCGACGGCGTGCCCCACCAGCGGGTCGACCCGACTTGGCGGCCGGGCTGGGGCCGAATCGACCTGCGCGGCGAATCCGACCCACGGGCCGCCGCGCTGGCCTGGATGAACACCCACGCCAGCACCCCGGTCGATATGGAGCACGAACCCCTCACCATCAACGTGGTGTTGCGAATCGGTGACCTGGAATGGTTCTGGTACGAACGCGGGCACCACATCGTTATCGACGGTTACGGTGCGATGAACGCGCTCTCGCGCACCGCCGAGATCTACACGGCCGTCGGCGAGCAGCGCGAACCGTCGGTCTCCCGGGCCGCCGCGCTCGTCGCGCTCTACGCCGACGAATCCCGCTACCGCGAGTCCAGCCGGTTCCGGGCCGACCGCGAGTACTGGACCGAACAGCTCGCCGGCGTGGGCGAACCGATGACACTGTCGTCGGTCACCGCCGCGGGCGATACCCACGACGCGGGACGCCACCGTGCCACGGCAGTGCTCGACGCCGACCTCGACACCCTGCTCACCGACGCGATCGCCACGCACGGATCGGCCAACTCGGCGCTCATCGTCGCCGCACTGGCCGCCTACGTCCGCTCGGTCACCGGTGACTCCGATGTCGTACTGAGCCTGCCGGTTTCGGCCCGCACCACCGTCGCGCTGCGCCGTTCGGCGGGCGTGGTGTCGAACGTGGTGCCGCTGCGGGTCCGGTTCGACGAGCACACCACCGTCGCCGACGTCGTGCGCCAGACCGAACTGCAGATCACCGGCGCCCTGCGCCACCAGCGCTACCGCTCCGACGACATCCGTCGCGACTGCGGCTACTCCCGCGACGCGCGCGGCTTCTTCGGGCCGATGGTCAACATCATGTTGTTCCACGACGAGCTGAAGTTCGACGAAATCGCCGGTCAGCTGCACGTTCTCGCCACCGGCCCCGTCGAAGACCTCTCGATCAACATCTACAACGTCGACGGCGGCCGCATCCAACTCGACTTCGAGGCCAACCCGAAGCTCTACGGCGAGTCCGAGAACGCCGCCCACCACTCCCGCTACCTCGACTTCCTCGCGCGCTTCCTGGCCGCCGAGCCGACCACCCCCACCTACACGCTCACCGCGATCACCGCCGCGGAGAACGACAGTGTGTTGCGCGAGTGGAACGCCACCGAGATGCCGATGCAGGCCGCGACGCTGGTCTCGCTGTTCGAGGATCAGGTACGCCGTAGTCCGCACGCCATCGGTCTCGAATTCGCCGACCGCACACTCGGATACACCGAACTCGGCGACCGGGTGAATCAGCTGGCGCGCGAACTGATCGCCCGTGGCGCGGGCCCGGAGACCACGGTCGGCGTGTGCCTGCATCGCAGTATCGATCTGGTCGTCGGGATCTACGCGGTGCTCGCGACCGGCGCGGCCTACCTGCCGCTGGATCCCGATCACCCGGTCGATCGCATCGAAGCGGTAGTGGCACAGGCGCATCCGGTGTGCGTGCTCACCGCCGACCGCGACGGGGTCCGGCTGCCCGCGGGCGCGGTCCGGGTCGATCTCGACACTCTCGACGTCAGCGGCAACGACGTCGCGCCGATCACCGATGCCGACCGCACCGCGCCGCTGCGGCCCGATCACCTCGCCTACGTCATCTTCACCTCCGGCTCCACCGGTAAACCCAAGGGCGTCGGCGTCACTCATGCCGCGATCGTGAACCGGTTGCGCTGGATGCAGGCCGAATACCCCATCGACCACACCGACGCGGTCCTGCAGAAGACTCCTGCCACCTTCGATGTGTCGGTCTGGGAGTTCTTCTGGCCGCTGCAGGTCGGCGCGCGCCTGGTCGTCGCCGCGCCCGAAGGGCACCGTGACCCGGCCTACCTCGCCCGGATCATCACCGAAAGGGCCATCACCACAGCACATTTCGTGCCGTCGATGCTGTCGCTGTTCGTCACCGACCCGCGGGTGCGCGGCGGGGCGGGGCTGCGCCGGGTGTTCTGCAGTGGTGAGGCGCTGCCCGGCGCCACCGTCGGCGATTTCCATGCCGCGCTGCACGGTCCCGACGGTGGACCTGAGCTGCACAATCTCTACGGGCCCACCGAGGCCGCGGTCGACGTCACCTACTGGCCGTGCCCGGCCGACGCCACCACGGTGCCGATCGGTTCACCGGTGTGGAACACCCAGACCTACGTGCTCGACCCGCATCTGCGGCCGGTACCGCCCGGTGTCGTCGGCGAGTTGTACCTGGCCGGTGCGCAGCTGGCTCGCGGCTACCTGGGTCGCCCCGACCTGAGCGCCGACCGGTTCGTCGCCAACCCCTTCACCCCGGGGCAGCGGATGTACCGCACCGGCGACCTGGCCCGCTGGCAGATCGACGGCGGTGTCCTGGAATACCTGGGCCGCACCGACTTCCAGGTCAAGATCCGCGGACTGCGCATCGAACTCGGCGAGATCGAATCGGCGCTGCTCGCCCAGAACGGCATTGCCCGTGCGGTCTGCGTGGCCCGCACCGCTCGCACCGGTGACGACGAACTCGTCGCCTATGTGGTCGCCGCGAAGGGCGCTCACGCACCCGAACCCGCCGTGCTCCTCTCGGCACTGCGCCGCGGCCTGCCGTCCTACATGGTGCCCTCGGCGCTGGTCGTGCTCGACGAACTGCCGTTGAGCGCCAACGGCAAGGTCGATCGCAAGGCGCTGCCCGCGCCGGAGGTGGGTGTACGGGTCACCACCGGTGCCGCCGCGCCGCAGACCGAACTGGAATGCGCACTCGCGGAGATCCTCACCGAGGTTCTCGCCTTGGACGGCACCGCGATCGGTGTCGAGGACAGCTTCTTCGACCTGGGCGGCAACTCCCTGGTCGCCGCGCGCGCGGTCGCCCGGATCAACACCACCCTGGATGCGAACCTCACCATCCGGGAAATGTTCGAGTCACCCACCATCGCCGCGCTGGCCGGCTATATCAGCACCCATCGGCCCGAAACCTCCACGCCGAAACTGGTTCCCGCGCGCAGGCCCGAACGGGTGCCGTTGTCGCTGGCCCAGCAGCGGCTGTGGATCCTCAACCGGTTCGCCGAACACGCTGCCGCCTACAACATGCCGCTGGCCTTGCGGCTCACCGGGCATCTCGACCTCGATGCGTTGCGCGCGGGTCTGCGCGACATCCTCGACCGCCACGAGAGCCTGCGGACCAGTTTCCCCGAAGGTCCCGACGGTCCGTACCAGCTGATCCACCCGGCGGCCGGGGTGGAACCCGAACTCTCGCCGACCGACGTGTCCGCCGCCGAGATCCCCGCGCTGGCCGCGCAGATGGCGGGGCGCGGTTTCGATCTGCGGACCGAGACACCGTTGCGGGTCGCGCTGTACCGGGTCGGCGCCGAGGATCACCTGCTGCTGGTGGTGCTGCACCACATCAGCGGTGACGGCTGGTCGGTCGCCCCGTTGGCCAGGGACTTGATGGTGGCGGTGTCGGCGCGCGCCGGCGGTGCCGCACCCCGGTGGGCGCCGCTGCCGGTGCAGTACGCCGATTTCGCGATGTGGCAGCGGGAACTGCTCGGTGAGGAAACCGACCCCGAAGCGCCCATCGCCCGGCAGCTCGGGCACTGGCGCGGCGCGCTGGCCGGGCTGCCCGATCAGCTCGACCTGCCCCTCGATCGGCCGCGGCCACAGCAGCGTGGCACCGGCGGGGACACCGTCGAATTCGTGATCGATGCCGAAACTCGGCGTGCCGCAGCCGAACTCGCGACCGGTCGCGGGGTGAGCATGTTCATGGTGCTGCACGCGGCGCTGGCCACCCTGCTGGCCCGGCTGTGCTCGAGCACCGACGTCACCATCGGTACGCCCATCGCGGGCCGGTCCGATCCGGCGCTGGACGAGCTGGTCGGCATGTTCGTCAACACCCTGGTGTTGCGTACCGACGTGGACCTAGGCGCCGGGTTCGACCGCATCCTCGACCTGGTTCGCGAGGCCGACCTCGATGCCTTCGCCAACCCCGACGTGCCGTTCGAACGGCTCGTGGAACTGGTCAACCCCGATCGCTCGACCACCCGGCACCCGCTGTTCCAGGTGATGCTGTCCTACGACCGCACCCCCGAACTGCGCGTCGAATTGCCCGGTGTCACAGCGGAACTGGTGCCGATCGAGGTCGGCGTCGCCAAGTTCGACCTGCAGCTCGAGGTCCGCGACAACCACGACGACGGGCCGCTGCACGCCGAATTCGGCTTCGCCACCGACGTTTTCGATCGCGCCACGGTGGAGGCCATCGCCCGGCGTTTCACCAGGCTGCTGGCCGCGGCCGTCGCGACCCCCACGACGGCCATCGGCGACCTCGACGTGCTCGACCGCCGCGAGATCGCCCGGCTGGTTCCGGTGGCCGGTGCACCGGCCGAACCGGCGGGCACGCTGGCCCGGCTGCTCGGCGACACCGCGCAACACCTGCCCGACTCGGTGGCGGTGCGCTACCTCGGCTTCGACACCACCTACCGGGAACTCGACGAACGCTCGAACCGGTTGGCGCGCAGCCTGATCGCGCACGGTGCCGCACCCGAAACGGTGGTCGCCGTCGCGCTGCCGCGCAGCCTCGAGTCGATCATCGCCATCTGGGCGGTCGCCAAAACCGGCGCCGCGTACGTGCCCGTCGACCCCGCCTACCCGGCCGAGCGCATCGCGCACATGGTCGGTGACTCCGGCGCGACGCTCGGGCTCACCCTGCCCGAACACCTCGCCGGGCTGCCCACCGGCACCGGAAAGCATCGTCGGGCACCGGAATGGATGGTGTTCGGGACGGCCGATTTCGAGGCCGACTGCGCGGTGCGTTCGGCCACTCCGCTCTCCGATGCCGACCGCAGGCACCCGATGCGGGCGGGTCAGCCCGCGTACCTCATCTACACCTCGGGCTCGACCGGTACCCCCAAGGCCGTCGTGGTCACCCACGCGGGTATCGCCTCGCTCGCCAGCGAACAGATCCAGCTGTTCAAGGTGACCGACCACGCGCGCACCATGCACTTCTCCTCGCCCAGCTTCGACGCCTCGGTGCTCGAACTGCTGCTCGGGTTCGCCGCGGGTGCGACGATCGTGGTTGCCCCGGCCGACCTCTACGGTGGTGCGGAACTGGCCGCTTTCCTGCGCTCGGAACGCATCACCCACGCGTTCATCACCCCCGCCGCGCTGGCCACCGTGCCCCCGGGCGACTTCTCTGCCCTCGGCACGGTCATCGTCGGTGGTGAGGCCTGCTCGGACGAGCTCGTCGACGCCTGGGCCACGAAGTATCGGATGCACAACATGTACGGCCCGTCGGAGGCCACCGTCGCGGTCACCGCGAGCGCGGCCATGGTGCCGGGGGAGCCGGTGCCGCTCGGCGCGCCCGTGCGTGGCATGCGCTTGTTCGTCCTCGACGGCCGGATGAACCCGGTGCCGCCGGGGACACCGGGCGAGCTGTACGTCTCGGGGCCGGGCCTGGCCCGCGGGTACCTCGGCAAGCTGGCACTCACCGCGCAGCGATTCGTCGCCAACCCACACGGACGAGTCGGCGAAAGAATGTATCGCACAGGCGATCTCGTGGTCGCCGACATGACCGGACGCCTGCGCTTCCTCGGCCGCGCCGACGACCAGATCAAGATCCGTGGTTTCCGCATCGAGCTGCGCGAAATCGACCATGTGCTGCGCGAACACCCGGGCGTGCGGTCCGCGCTCACGGTCGTCCACGTCGACGAGCAGGGCCAGCAGCGGCTCGCGTCCTATGTCACCGCCGACGGCCCGATCGACCCGGCCGCCCTGCTCGACACGGCCCGCGGCAGGCTGCCCGGCTACATGGTGCCCGCCGCGCTGGCGGTGCTCGACGCGATGCCGGTGACCCCGGCCGGCAAACTGGACCGAAAGGCGTTGCCCGCACCGGAATTCGTGGTCAACGGTGGGTCGCGCGCGCCGCGCACACACCTCGAGATGCGGGTAGCCGCGGTGTTCACCGAGATTCTGGGCCGCCAGATCCCCGGTGCCGAGGACAGCTTCTTCGACATCGGCGGCAACTCGCTGCTGGCCACCCGGCTCGCTGCCGCGCTGCACGCCGATTTCGAGGTGGACCTGCCCGTCCGGCAGATCTTCGAGGCGCCGACGGTGGCGGGCATCGCCCGGCTGATCACGGAAGCGCCCCGGACGCAGCGGGTGGCGCTGGCGGTACACACCCCGCGCCCGGGACGCATACCACTGTCGTTGCCGCAGCAACGGCTGTGGTTCCTGAACCGATTGTCCCCCGAATCGAGCGCCTACAACATCGCTTTCGTCTTGCGAATCGGCGGAGATCTGGACGTCGACGCACTGCGGGCTGCCCTCAGCGACCTGGTGGAGCGCCACGAAGTACTGCGCACGGTCTTCCCCGAAGATCTCTCCGGCGCGCAGCAGGTGATCCTGCCGCTCGCACAGGCCATGCCTGCGGTCGAGGTCGTCGACACCGCACCGGATCAGGCGCACGCGGCGCTGACCGCGCTCGCGCGCAGGGGCTTCGACCTCACCCGGCTGACGCCGTTGCGAGTGTCGTTGCAGCGCACCGCATCCGACGAGCACCTGCTCGGCGTCGTCGTGCACCACATCGCCGCCGACGGCTGGTCGCTCGGCCCGCTGACGCGCGACCTCGCCCTGGCCTACGTGGCCCGGACCGGCGGCACCACGTCCGAGCGCGCGCCACTTCCCGTGCAGTACGCCGACTTCAGCCTGTGGCAGCGGTCGGTACTCGGCACCGAGGACGATCCGGACAGCATCACCGCCACCCAGCTCGCGTTCTGGCGCGAAACCCTGTCCGAGCTGCCCGACGAGTTGCCGCTGCCGTTCGACCGCCCCCGCCCCGTCGAACCGACGGGGACGGCGGGCACCGTGACCTGCGAGGTCTCGGTGCCGCTGCAACACGCACTGGACGAGCTGGCCAGCGACACCGGTGTGAGCCAGTTCATGGTGGTGCGCTCGGCGCTGTCGGTGCTGCTGCGCAGCGTCACCGGCGGACGCGACATCCCCATCGGTACCCCGGTCGCCGGGCGCACCGACATCCAGCTCGACGACCTCGTCGGCATGTTCGTCAACACCCTGGTCCTGCGCTCCGATGTCGACCCCGGCCGCAGCTTCACCGAACTGCTGCACGCCGACCGCGACGCCGAGCTGGCCGCCCTCGCGCACGCCGATGTGCCGTTCGAGCGCGTCGTCGACGCGCTCGGCCGGGAGAGCAGGGCGAGCAACCGGCACCCGCTGTTCCAGGTCGCGCTGAGCATGCAGGACAACCGCACACCGTCGCTGGAACTGCCCGGACTGCGGCTGGCCGCGCAAGAGCTCGACATCGCCCTGGCCAAGTTCGACCTGGAACTGCGGGTCGCCCCCGCCGACGACGACGGGCTGCGGTTCGAGTTCGTCTACGCCACCGAACTGTTCGACGCCGCCACCATCGAGACCCTCGCCGACCGGTTCGTGCAGATCCTGACCCAGGTGACCGCCGACCCACGGCAACTGGTGTGCGATCTGGACCCGCTCACCGTGCTCGAGCACCGAGACCACGTCCCCGCGCAGGGACCGGCCCCCGTCACGCCGGTCGTCCTGGCCGACATCCTCGAGCGTGCCGCGGCGAAGTATCCGCACCGGCCCGCGCTGCGGTGGTTCGCCGACGGCAGCGTCGCCGGGGAAGTGGGCGAGCTCGACTACGCCGAAGTCGCGAGCCGGGCACACCGTCTCGGCCGCGCGCTGATCGCCCGTGGCATCGGCACCGGCGACCGGGTGGCGGTCGGTCTGACCCGTTCACTGGACTGCGCCCTCGCCATCTTCGGCGTCGCGGCCAGTGGTGCGGCGTTCGTCCCCGTCGACCCCCGCTATCCGGCCGACCGGGTGCGGCACATGCTCACCGACTCCGGTGCCCGCGCGGTCATCACCGCCCGCGCCGACGCGGACGCGCTGCGCGAGGCCGCCGGGCCGATCGACACCCAGTGGTTGCTGATCGACGGCGACGAGCTGAACACCGAGCTGGCAGGCTACGACGACGTCCGGATCAGCGACGCCGAGCGGATCCGTCCGGTGCGCACCGCCGACCTGGCCTATCAGATCTACACATCCGGTTCCACCGGCCTGCCCAAGGGTGTGACCGTCACCCACGGCGGTCTCACCAGCCTCGCGCTCGACCTGCGCGAACGCATGGGTCTTGACCGGTTCTCCAGAACGTTCTTCTTCTCCACGCCCAGTTTCGACGTCTCGGTGCTCGACATGCTCCTCGCCGTCTACTCGGGCGCCGAAATGGTGATCGGCCCGATCGACATCTACGGCGGTGACGAACTCGGGGCCCTGCTGGAACACGAACAGATCACCCACACCTTCCTGACGCCCGCGGTGCTGGCCTCGATCGATGCCACCCGCTGGCCGCTGCCGATGCTGCGCGGCCTGATGGCCGGTGGCGAGGCGGTACCCCCGGACCTGGTGCAGAACTGGGCACCGGGTCGGCGGTTCGTCAACGCCTACGGGCCCACCGAGTTCACCGTCATCGCCGCGATGTCGGAGCTGCGGGTCGGTGTCCCGGTAGCCATCGGAACGCCCGTGCGCGGTTCGCGGGCCCTCGTCCTCGACGAACGGTTGCGGCCGGTCGTCACCGGGGTACCTGGCGAGCTCTACATCGGTGGCGCGGGCATCGCCCAGGGCTATCACGAGCGCTACGGCCTGACCGCGGGACGATTCATCGCCGACCCGTTCGGCCCGGCGGGCAGCCGGATGTATCGCACCGGCGACGTGGTGCGCTGGACCGCGGGGGGTGAGATCGACTACCTCGGTCGCAGCGACCACCAGGTCAAGGTGCGCGGTTTCCGGATCGAACTCGGCGAGATCAGCGCCGTCCTCGGCAGCCACCCCGAGGTCCGCTTCGCACACACCGAGGTTCGGCGGATCGCGGGCGATGATCGGATCGTCGCCTGGATCCAGCTGAACGAGGGCATCGACCCGGCCGAACTGGCGGGGGTGAAGCGTCACGCGATGGTCCGGCTGGCCGGGCACATGGTGCCCGCGTCGCTGAACCTGATCGACCGGGTGCCGCTCACACCGGTCGGCAAGCTGGACCGCACCGCGCTGCCGGAACCGGAATTCACCGCCGCGGCGGGGCGGGCACCACAGACCGACGCCGAGCGGACGGTCGCGCGGGTATTCGAGGATCTGGTCGGGGCGAGCGAGGTTCGCGCCACCGACAGCTTCTTCGACATCGGCGGCAACTCGCTGCTGGCCACTCAATTGGTGGCCCGCCTGGCCGCGGCCAGCAATGTGCGCCTGGAAGTGCGCACCGTGTTCGCGGCGCCGACCGTCGCCGAACTCGCCGCGCTCATCGAATCCGGACCGTCCGGCGACGAACACCGGCCCGACCTGGTGCCCCAGCAGCGGCCGGAGCGGATCCCGCTGTCCGCGGCGCAGCGCCGGCTGTGGTTCCTCAACCGCTTCAACGCCGGCTCCGCGGGCGAGACCAACTCGTCGGGGGCCTACAACATCCCGGTCGTGCTGCGTCTGCACGGCACCGTCGACCTCGATGCACTCATCGCCGCTTTGCACACGGTGCAACGTCGGCACGAGACGCTGCGCACGGTGTTCCCGGAAAGCTCAGGGGAGCCCGAGCAGTTGGTGCTCGACCCGGCGATCGCCGCCGTCACGCTGTTCCACGCGACGGCCACCGCGAGCGAGGTCGACACCGCGGTGACCCGTTTCGTCACCCCGGGATTCGACCTGTCGGCCTCGGTGCCGATGCGGGCGGCGCTGATCAGCGTCGACCACACCGGGCAGTCGGCACCGGCCAAGGCCAAGTACGCCGTGGCGCGTTCGACGGAGCACGTGCTGGTGCTGGTCGTGCACCACATCGCGATGGACGGCTGGTCGCTGGAGCCGCTCGCCGCCGAAGTAGCCGCCGCCTACCGTGGCATCCAGACCGGTGAACCGTTCGGCGAACAGATCCCGGAGATCCAGTACTCCGACTACACCCTGTGGCAGCAGGAACTCCTCGGCACCGAGGACGATCCGGACTCGCTGGTCAGCAAGCAGCTCGACCATTGGCGCGGCGTGCTCGACGGCCTGCCCGAACTGCTCACCGTGCCCGCCGACCGGTCGCGCCCGCCGGTGCCCTCCTATCGGGGCGGCACCGTCGACTGCGCGGTCGACGCGGCGACCCACCGGGCGCTGCGCGGCATCGCCACCGCGAACAACGTCAGCATGTTCATGGTGCTGCACGCGGCACTGGCGGTCCTGCTGCACCGGGTGACCGGCACCTCCGACATCGCCGTCGGCACCGCCAGCGCGGGCCGCGGGCATCCGGCGCTCGACGCGATGATCGGCATGTTCGTCAACACCCTGGTGCTGCGCACCGAGGTGGCCGACGAGCGCGCGTTCGTCGACCTGCTGCGCACCGTCCGCGACGGAGACCTCGACGCCTTCGCCAATGCCGACCTGCCGTTCGAACGGCTCGTCGAAGTGGTCAATCCGGCGCGTTCCCAGGCGCATCACCCGCTGTTCCAGGTGATGCTGTCGGTGCGCAACAGCCCTGTGCGGATGCTGGAACTGCCCGGCCTGCGGATCGAAGCGGTCGACGCCGACGCCGGTGTCGCCAAGTTCGACCTGCAGTTCACCTTCACCGAAACCCAGACCGACAACCGGGTGGGCGACGGCATCAGCCTGTCGGTGAACTTCGCGGCCGACCTGTTCGACGAGGTCACCGCGCGCAAGCTCGGCGACCGTCTGGTCCGGCTGCTCACCGCCGTGGCCGCCGACCCGAACACCGCGGTGGGCGACCTGGCATTGCTCGACGCGGTCGAGTGGACCGCGCTCGCGCCGGTGCACGGCACCCGCGCCGAGCAGGCGGTGACGCTGCCCGCGGTCTTCGGTGCCGCCGTCGCTCGTTCCCGCGACGGTGTCGCGCTGTGCGCCGGCGACACAGTGGTCACCTACGACGCGCTCGACCGGTGGACCAACCGGCTCGCCCGGGTCCTCATCGGTCAGGGTGTCGGGCCGGAAACCCTGGTGGCACTGGGTATTCCGCGTTCGGTGGAATCGGTGGCGACCATGCTGGCCGTCGCCAAGGCGGGTGCCGCGTTCGTGCCGGTCGACCCGAATTACCCGCCACAGCGGATCAGTCACATGCTCACCGATTCCGCTGCGGCACTGGGTTTGACGCTGCTCGAGCACCGCGATCTGCTGCCCACCGACACCCGCTGGCTGGTCCTGGACGACCCGCAGACCCGGGCCAGCGTGCTCGGCACCGACGACTCGCCGATCACCGACGCCGATCGGCTTCGCCCACTGCGCCTGCACAATCCGGCGTACGTGATCTACACCTCGGGCTCCACCGGTACACCGAAGGGTGTCGTCGTCACCCACGGTGGTCTGTCGAACTTCGCCGCCGAGACCGCCGACCGGTTCGATGTGCGTCCCGGCAGCCGGGTGCTGCACTTCGCCACCCCGAGCTTCGACGCCGCGATGCTCGATATCCTGTTCGCGCTCGGTGGTGCGGCGACGCTGGTGATCTCCCCGGTCGGGGTGGTGGGCGGCGAGGATCTGCGGCAGGTGTTCATCCGGGAACGGATCACCCACGCGTTCATCACCACCGCCGCGCTCGGCACCGTCGATCCGTCTGGCGTGCACTCGCTCGCCCACGTACTCACCGGCGGTGAGGCGCTACCGCCGGACCTGCTCGCCCGCTGGGCGCCGGGGCGCAATTTCTACAACGTGTACGGCCCCACCGAGACGACCATCGTCACCTTGATGCCGCAACCGATGAGCCCGCAGGGGCCGATCACCATCGGTGGGCCGATCCGCGGTGTCGCGGCGACGGTGCTGGACCGGCGACTGCATCCGACACCCATCGGTGTCACCGGTGAACTGCAGTTGGCCGGCTCGGCCCTGGCCCGCGGCTACCTCAACCGGCCGGGTCTCACCGCCCAGCGGTTCGTCGCCGATCCCTATGGCGCACCCGGCGAACGGATGTACCGCACAGGCGATCTGGTGCGCTGGCGGAAGGGCACGAAGTCGGCGCTGGACGTGGAGTACGTCGGCCGCACCGACCATCAGGTGAAGGTCCGCGGTTTCCGGATCGAACTCGGCGAGATCGACGTCGCGTTCGCCCGGCACGCCCATGTCGAGCTCGCGCTCACCATCGGGCACACCACGCAGGCCGGCGCGACCGCCCTGGTCTCGTACGTGAAGGCGCGCAACGGGACCGCACCGAGCGTGCCCGAACTGCTCGAGCACGTCGCCGCGCACGTGCCGAACTACATGGTCCCGCAGGCGATCATGCTGCTCGACGAAGTGCCGCTGAGTCCCGTCGGCAAGCTCGATCGCGCCCGGCTGCCCGAGCCGGTGTTCATCGCGGCCGGTGGTTACCGCGCACCGGTGACCGCCGCCGAGACAGCGCTGTGCACGGTGTTCACCGAGGTGCTCGGGGTCGAGCGGGTCGGCGTGGACGACGGGTTCTTCGAACTCGGCGGCAACTCCCTGCTGGCCACCAAAGTCGTTGCGGCACTGCGTGAGCAGGGCTACGAGATGCCCGTCCAGATGATGTTCGGCGACGCCACCCCCTCGGCCATCGCGGCCAAGCTCGACGACATCGACCCGGACGCGGTGATCGAGGCGGCGACCAGCCCGGTGCTGGCCATCCGCCCGTCCACCAGCCCGCACGACACCCCGCTGTTCTGCGTGCACCCGGCGATCGGTCTGGCCTGGTGCTACGCGGGTCTGCTCGCCCATCTCGCCCCGCAGCGCCCGGTGTACGGCCTGCAGGCCCCGCACGTGTCCGGCGACGATGGCTTCACCTCGATTCCCGAGGCCGCCGGACACTATGTCGCCCATATCAAGTCGATCCAGCCACACGGGCCCTACCACCTGCTCGGCTGGTCGCTCGGCGGCCTGATCGCGCAGGAGATCGCCGTTCAGCTGCAAGACGCGGGCGAAGACGTCGAGCTGCTGGCGATGATGGACAGCTACCAGCTCGGCGACCGCTGGCTCGACACCTCGATGCCGAGTGTCGCCGATATCCTCGGCGAGTTCGGCGCCGATCTGGTCGACGGCGCACCGTTGCCCGCCGACCTCGACCTGCACGAAGCGGCGGATCTACTGCGGGCACAGGCGGGCCCGTTCGCCGCGCTCTCGGTGGACCACCTGCAACGCCTCTACACGGGGTACGCCGACGGCACCGTCATGGCCAACCGGTTCCGGCCGCGCACCTTCGACGGCGACCTCGTGTTCTTCACCGCCGTGGCGGACGAGATCAACGCCGCCGATCCGAGCCGGTGCGCGCAGGCCTGGCAGCCCTTCGTCACCGGCAACATCCATAACCACGACCTGCCCTGCAGGCACGCGGCGATGACCACACCGGAATCGCTGGCGGTGATCGGCCCCGTGCTGCATCGCCACCTCGACGCCGTCCCGGAGATCACCGTGTGCGGCACCGGCCAGAAGGAGATGCGACCGTGAGCCTCGCGGTAGAAGTACGCGGCCTTGCCAAGAGTTACGGCAAAGTGCGCGTACTGAAGGAGATCGACCTGGAGATCCCGGCGGGCACCGTGCTGGGTCTGCTCGGACCCAACGGCGCGGGCAAGACCACCACGGTGCGGATCGTCACCACACTGTTGCGGCCCGACGCCGGTTCGGTGCGGGTCGCCGGTATCGATGTGTTGGCCGACCCGGCCAGCGCGCGCACCAGGATCGGGTTGTCCGGCCAATACGCGGCGGTCGACGCGAACCTGACCGGCTACGAGAACCTACGCATGGTGGCGCGGCTGTACGGCATGGGCCGCAAGCAGTCCGTCGCCCGCGTGGAGGAACTGCTCACCGCGTTCGGACTCGACCACGCGGCGGGCAGGCGGGCAGGCACCTACTCCGGTGGCATGGCGCGTCGGCTCGACCTGGCCGGCGCGCTGGTGGCGCGGCCGCCGGTGGTGGTGCTGGACGAACCGACCACGGGCCTCGATCCGCGCGGTCGCCTGGACATGTGGCAGGTGATCGGGGATCTCGTCGACGACGGCACGACCGTCCTGCTCACCACCCAGTACCTCGAAGAGGCCGACCTGCTCGCCGACCGGATCACCGTTATCGACAAGGGCACGGTCATCGCCCGCGGTTCCGCCGACGAACTCAAGACCTCCATCGGCGGTGACCGGCTCACCGTCACCCTGGCCGCCGGGCAGAGCCCGTGGCCCGCGGTCACGGTCCTGCAGCAGGTCGGCGTCGGCGAGCCCATCCACGAACCCGGCAGCGACGAGGTGTCGGTGGTCGTCGGTAACGGGTCACGCACGATGGTCGAAGCGCTGCGCCGCCTCGACGACGCCGGCGTCTGCGTCCTCGACGCGAACGTCGTACGCCCGACTCTCGACGATGTCTTCCTTTCCCTCACCGGCACCCCGGCGGCGCCGATCCCCGAACCCGAAACCGACGACGTGCAAGAGGAGGTCCTGTCGTGAGCGAGCGCAGCGAGCGGTTGATAGACACTGCTGCCATGGCAGTCATGCCGGAGCCGAGTGTCAGCGAGGTGCGGGCATGAGCGCTCCCGACGTCACCGTGGACGAGTACGAAACTCGCGATCTGCCGATCCAGCCGAACACCCCCCGTCCCTCCGCTTCCGAGGAGCGGGAACCACGGGCCCGGTTCGTGCGTGACAGCGCGATCGTCGCCTACCGCAACCTGCTGACCATCCTGCGAGTGCCGACGCTGCTGGTCACCGCCACCATCCAGCCGCTGATGTTCGTGTTCCTGTTCGCCTACATCTTCGGTGCCTCGCTCGGCGGCGACCAGTACCGGGAATTCCTGCTGGCGGGCATCTTCACCCAGACCGTGGCGTTCAATGCCGCGTTCACCACCGTCGGGCTGGCCGGTGACCTGCAGAAGGGCATCATCGACCGGATGCGGACGTTGCCGATGTCGCGGCTGGCGGTCCTGATGGGGCGCACCCTCTCGGACCTTGTCGTCAATATCGTCAGTTTGGGCGTGATGTCGATCTGCGGGTACATCGTCGGGTGGCGCATCCACGGCAGCGTCGGCGACGCGGTGATCGCGTTCGCGATCATCTTGCTGTTCGCGTTCGCGATGTCGTGGGTCGGCGCGCTGACCGGTCTGGTCTCCCCGACGGTGGAAGTGGCACAGAGCGCTGGGCTGATATGGCTGTTCCCGCTGACGTTCATCTCCTCGGCGTTCATCTCCGCCGAGACGCTGCCGGGCCCGCTGCGCGCCATCGCCGAATGGAACCCGATCACCGCGGTCTCGGCAGCGGGCCGCAAGCTCTTCGAGAACGACTCACCCCCGAGCTTCGTCCCGGCGACGGGCTGGGCGGCCGAGAACTGCATCCTCTACGCGATCATCTGCTCGCTGGTCATCCTCGCCATCGCGATGCCCGCGGCACTACTGCAGTACCGCAAGGTCGCCAGTCACTGAATTCTTGGCGCGCCGAGAACGCCGAAGGCCGCCTTCCCGAATCGGGTAGGCGGCCTTCGGCGTCGTGTGTTCGAACTTCTACCCGCGGCGACGGGTCTTCAGGAGGTCGAGGCGCTCCTTGAGCAGTTCCTCGAGCTCTTCCTTGCTGCGACGTTCCAGCAGCATGTCCCAGTGGGTGCGCGGCGGCTTGACCTTCTTGGTCTCCACGGAGGTGCCCTCCATGAGCTGACCTTCTTGGCCGTTGCGGCACAACCAGGTGGGCGGGATCTCCGCGTCGTCGGCGAACGGGACGTCGAACTCCTCACCGTTGTCGGTGCGGTAGCGGGCGATCCGGCGCGGGGCCAGGTCGTGGTCGCGATCGGTCTCGTAGCTCACCGCTCCGAGCCGGCTGCCCCGGAGTACGCGATCTGCCATGTGTGCTCCTGTATTTTTTGGCGGCCGGGGCCGCGGTTTTCGGCGCTGAACTCCGCCTCTTCCCTCCCTACGGGTACTCCTTCGTCGCACCCTTCGGTCAGTCCATCGGCGGAGGCGCGCCGAAAACAGGTCTTGGTATTACTTCAACGCACGGGAAGTCTGAACTGTTCCATTGTAGTCGCAGGGCCTTCACGTCCGAGCTACCCCCGAATCAGCGCCCGACGGTAGTTCGGTACCGAGGGGGTGCCCGCTCAGCGAGACCTGAACCGGCGAATCGCTTCGCGGGCCGATAGGGTTTCCGATCATGTCGCGCAGTCGCCTGCTGTCCTGCCTGTGGTGCGGGCGGGAGATCGTGGATTCGGAGTCGGGTCGGCGTCGCCGCTATTGCCGCCAATCGTGTCGCCAACGTGCCTATGAGCACCGCAGCAGTCTCAAGGGGACCGGGATCCCCGAGGACGCGGTCGTGCTCACCGCGCAGGAGGCCGCCGATCTTGCCGATCGGTGGTTCGCGGCGCGGTGTGCGGCCGAGGATGTGGCGACGGCGGTGGGGGAGGGTGCCTCCCCGGCGGAGTTGTCGGAGTTGAGCGCGACCCTGGTGCAGTTGGCCCGGGAAGCCGAACGGCTGCGCTGAACGCGCGAAATCCCGTGTTCCCCACGGTAATCAGTGGGAACACGGGATGGGTGGGCGACAACGGCGCTAGGTCGACAATGTCTCTCTGGCGCGCAGGTACACGGCCGTGACGCCCCCTGCGACGAAGAGCGCGAGGGCCGCGGCGGCACCGGCGGTCGCGAGGTCGGGGCTGGTGATGGCCTGTCCGCGCAGGGCCTGCCACGCCACGAGCGTGAGCAAGCCGAAGTAGCCGAGGACGGCAACCACGAGCAGGGCGGCGCGGGTCTTTTCGGTGCGCAACCAGGGGTAACGGGGCGCGAGGGCGACCAAGACGACGGCGAGCAGCAGCAGGACCTGGATGCCGTGCAGGCCGACGAAGTGCGGGATGCGCAGGTCGCCGCCGATGGTGCTCCAGTGGGTGATCGGCATACCCGCGGCACTGTCACGTGCGGTATCGCCGGGCCGCACCGTGTGCCCGGCGACCAGCCCCACCACGGTGCCGTCCGCTTGGCGGACGAGCTGCGGCCCGGTGAACCCCATCAGGTACCCGAGCGCCATCCCGGTCACCGCCAGCCACAGCCCGGCCTTCAACGCGATCCGGGTCGGCCGATCGGCGAGTTTCTGCCAGGAAATGATCACCGCCAGGACAAGATTCGCGAGGAACAACCCGGGCACACCGGAGGCGAACACTTGCTGTCCGATCTCGTTGACCGGGTCGGTGGAGTCGTTGAAATGGCTGAACGTCCCGCGCGCCGCCTGCATCGCGATGAACCCCACATCGGCGACCCCGGTGATCGCGAAGACGGTGCCCAGCCACCAGGTGGCCCGCCGCCCGCGATGCGGCAACCGCAGAATCCAGGCCAGGGTCACGCCGTAGAGGGCGAAGGCGAGGCCGAACTTGGCCGGCTTGAGCCACACCGACTCGCCGACCAACAGCCGGTCGTCCACCACCATCCCGACGATCGACACCACGACCAGCGCGGCCATGAGCGCGGAATTCACCAGCAGCGGGCCGTGCCAGGGAGCACGGTCGGTGCCATCGCGCGCAGTGCGGAAACCGATGCGGGACAGAGTCTGGGTGAGGTCGATCGTCGCCATGAATCGAAGGTAGAAATCCGGTGCGCCACACCACGTCCCGCTGCGGAACGGTTCGATTCCGATACCCGGGTACGGGTCGGCCTACCCCAGTTCTAGGGGTTGTCTCAGATTCCCATGCGCCAGATGGCGGCATCGACCGCGCGGGGCGATACGAGCGCGAGGGCCTGCAGGACACGGGTGTAGGTCGGGTACAGCTCGACCGGGCGGGTCCGGATCGCGGTGGTGATCCAGTCGGCGGCCTCCTCGGCCGACAGTGCCGCCGCGTCGGCGTATTTGCCGGTGGGCGCGATCATCTCCGTGCGCACCAGCGGGTAGCCGATCGTGGTGACGTGCACGCCGCGGCGCCTTGTCTCCGCGCCGAGACTGCGTCCGAACGCGCCGAGCGCCGCCTTCGACGCGTGATAGGCGGTGAACAGCGGCATCGACCCGGCGGCCACACCCCACGTCGCGACATTGACGATGTGCCCGGCGCCCGCGTCGAGCATCGACGGCAGCAGCCCCATCGTGAGCCGCGTCGCCCCGAAGTAGTTCAGTGCCATGGTGCGCTCGTAATCGTGGAACCGGTCGGTGGTGTCGGCGGCCCCGCGGCGGATCGAACGGCCCGCGTTGTTCACCAGCACGTCGACGGTCCCGAACTGCTCGAGCAGAGCTTTGGCCAGTGCGTCGTTCTGCTCGGCGTCGGCGAGGTCGCAGGTGATCATCTCGGCGTCGCCGCCTTCGGCGCGGACCGCATCGCGCACCTCGGCGAGCGGTTCGGCATTCCTGGCGACGAGAACCACCCGCGCGCCCTCCCGGCCGAGAGCGTGCGCCGCGGCTTTGCCGACGCCCGACGAGGCTCCCGTGAGCACCACAGTCTTCCCGGCGATCTCCTGCCGCTCAGCACGGACCAATCGGGCGATCATGCCGGGGAGCGCGGGCGGGTTGAGCAGCACCGATTGTGCGACTTCGGCGAACACGGGGTCTCCTGTCGTGTCGAGCGGCGGGTCAATTTACTGAATAGTAAATTACAAAGTGGGCAATTGGGTGTCAACCGGCGCTGGGTCGAATGGTTGGATAAATGGGTGAGCACAGCCGGTACCAAGGGCGTCCCGCGCCCCGAGCGCGAACAGCAGATCCTCGACGCCGCCGTCGCCGAGATCGGCCGCGTGGGTTACGCGGGGCTGTCCCTCGCCGACGTCGCCCAGCGCGCGGGGGTGTCCAAGCCGCTGGTCTACACCTACTTCCAGTCCAAGGACGGGCTCTACATCGCCTGTGTGGACCGGGCGGCGGCTGTCCTGTTCGACGCGATCGAATCAGCCATCGCCGGAGCGGGTGGTCTCACCAAGGCCGAACGCACCCTCGACGCGATCTTCGTCGCGCTGGAACCGCGCCCGCACGACTGGACCGTGCTCTTCGACCGCTCCCACCCCGATGACGGACCCGCCGCCGACGCCGTCCGCGCCGCACGCCGCCGGATCGCCGCCCAAGCCGCCCGCGGTGTCGCCGACGCCATCGGTGCCGTCGACCTCACCGACCCCACCGACCTGTCCGCGCTGACCGACGTCTGGATGGGCGCGGTGACCTCGCTGGTCCTGTGGTGGTTACGCCACCCCGACCAGACGGCCACCCAGATGACCGCCCGCAGCCACCGCCTGATCGACGCCCTCCTAGCGTCCCCACGGTGACCGCGCACCGCACCCCGGCTGTAGCCGGAGTGCGGATTCGCTTGTCCAACAGTTGTTTACGAAGCGAACTCGGTGGCCGAACCGACCGGCGGGAGCAATTCCGCGAGTAGGGGGGCCCACTCGTATCGGCGTTCGGGGAAGCAGCGCTCGAGCAGGTCCCGCATGATCGACGGTGCGATGGAGGCGCCGGGGGAGGCACCGAGCAGACCGGCGATGCTGCCGTCCGCGCCGGTGACCAGTTCGGTGCCGAATTCGAGGACTCCGCCGCGCCGGCGATCGGGTTTCACCAGTTGGGCGCGTTGCCCGGCGTTGACCAAGGTCCAATCGGCGGGGTCGGCGGTCGGGTAGAAGCGTTGGAGTTGCGCGAACTTGCGCCGGGGTGAGGCCAGTAGTTCGGTCACGAGGTAACGGACCAGATCGAAATTCCGCAGGCCGACCGCGACCAGCGGGACGATATTGTGCGGGCGCAGGGTGGTGAACAGGTCGGTGAGTTTGCCGTGGCGCAGCAGGCGGGTGCTGAACGTGGCGTAGGGGCCGAACAGCAATGCGCCCGCGCCGTCGACCTCGCGACGATCCAGGTGCGGCACCGACATCGGCGGTGCGCCCAGCGCCGCCTGGCTGTAGACCTTGGCGTGGTGCTCGGCGACGACCTCGGGATTGTCGGTCCGCAGGAACTGCGCACCCAGCGGGAACACCCCGTACCCCCGCACTTCGGGCAGACCTGCCCGCTGCAACAGCCGCAACGCGTATCCGCCCGCGCCGACGAACACGAACCGGGCCCGCACCTGGAACCGCCGTCCACTGTCGAGATCGCGCCCGCGCACGGTCCACAGCCCGTCTTTGCCTCGGGTGAGTCCGGTGATCTCGCGATGCATCCGGACCGCATTGCCCGCCGAACGCATCGTCGACAACAACGACCTGGTCAGCGCCCTGAAGTCGACATCGGTGCCCGCGACGTGCCGGGTGGCCGCCATCGCGTCGCCGTCGGCGCGGCCGCGCACGAGCAGCGGCGCCCAGTCGGCGATCACCGCACGGTCCTCGGTGTATTCCATCTCCGCGAACGCCGGCAGTTCCCGCAGCGTCGCGTACCGCTGCCGCAAGTAGGCGATATCGCGCTCGCCGAATACGGCCGTGACGTGCGGTGTCGGGGTAAGAAACGTGGCGGGCTCCAGCTCGCCGCGGTGCGCCAGTGCGGACCAGAACCGGCGCGAGAGCGCGAACTGGTCGGCGATCCCGGCCGCCTTGGCGCCATCGCTCGCGTCGGGCATGTAGTTGAGCTCGCACAGCCCCGAGTGCCCCGTGCCCGCGTTGTTCCACGGATGACTGCTCTCGGCCGCCGGTTCGCCGAGGCGCTCGAACAGTGCGATCGACCAGTCCGGCGCGAGAGTGCTCAGCAGCGCCCCGAGCGTGGCCGACATAATGCCGCCACCGATCAGCACCGCGTCGAGAATGTCGTCGCCACTGCCGGATTCGAGCGGTGTGGGTGTGGTGTCGTTCATGGTCGAACCTCCCGTGAGCTGTGTACCGCTATCGTCACGCCGGGAGTAGTGATCCGTCCAACACGGAATCGCCAAATATATGATCCGAATATGGATGATTCAACGGAGTTGGGCGCGCATACGCTGGCTCCGCTGCTGTCTGCCTTCGACGCGGCGGCCGAAGAAGGTCACTTCACCCGGGCCGCCCAGCGGCTCGGGGTGCCGCAGTCTTCGCTCAGCCGCCGCATCAAAACAATCGAGCAGCTACTCGGCGTGACCTTGTTCCAGCCGGTCGGGCGCGGGGTCGCCCTCACCCCGGCTGGCCGCGACCTCTATGAACGAACACGTGGACTGGTGCGCGCACTCGACGACGCGGTGCACCGGGTGCGTGCCGACGCCGACCCTGACAGCGGGCTGGTGCGGTTCGGGTTCCCGCTCACGCTGGGCCCGATCAGTATTCCCTCGCTGCTCGCGCAGTTCCACACCCGCGCGCCGCGGATCCGGCTGCACCTGGTCCAGGCACACGGCGAGGCATTGGCCGAGCAGGTGCGCGACGGCAGGCTCGACCTCGCGGTGATGATCCCGCCGCCCGCCGACCTGCCGACCGTCGACCTCGGACGTCAGCGCATCGACCTGCACGTCTCACGCACGCATCCACTGGCCCGGCGCACCCACATCGACCTCGCCGAACTGGCCGACGAGACGTTCATCGCGAACCCGCCCAGCTATCAGCTGCGCACTCTGCTCGACACCTGGTGTGCCGCAGCGGGTTTCACACCGCGAGTGGTGTTCGAGATCACCGAGTTCGAAACCCTGCGCGCACTGGTCGCGCTCGGGCAGGGGGTCGCGCTGCTGCCCGCCGCCGAGGTCGCCAATCCCGACCTGGCGGTGATACCCATCGATGGCGAACGCGACCGCGAGGTCGGTCTGGTCTCGGGAGACCATAACTCGACGCTCGCGGTCGCGCGGCTTCGGGAATTTCTGATCGCGCGCCGGGCGGCGATCAGTGGATGAGCGAGGGATCAGTCCTGGGCGACGCCGGCATCGATGCCACGCGCGGCGAGCCACGGGTGGGGATCGATCGGGGCGCCGTAGAGCGAGCCGTCCGGCACATGCACCTCGTAGTGCAGGTGGGGGCCGGTGGAGTTGCCACGGTTACCGACGGTGGCGATGGTCTCACCGGCACTGACGTGCTGACCGACCTGAACCAGGATGTCGTTCACGTGGCCGAACACGCCGATGGTGCCGTCATCCTGCTGGACGCGGACCCACAGGCCGAAGCCCGAAGCCGGACCGGCCTCGATCACGGTACCGTCGGTGACGGCGAAGATCGGTGCGCCGATCGGGTCACCGAAGTCGATGCCGTTGTGCGCGGTGCCCCAGCGGGCGCCGTAGTAGGAGGTCAGCCTGCCGGTGACCGGGCGAACGGTCTGCGGGCGCGGGGGCGGCGGGGGAGCGAGGACCGGCAGCGGCGGCAATTCCAGGCCGACCGCTTCGCGGTGCTCCTCCCACGCGATCGGGGCGGACGCGGGGGTCTCGCCCTGCGGGCCCTGGGCCTCGGCGGGGGTGTACGCGGTGAAGCGGTACGGCGACTGGCCGGTGTTGATGGCCTCGGTGGCATCCGCGGCGATCGTGGTAGTGGGGACAGGGCTCTCGGGCTCACTGAAAGTGGCGACGGAGGTACCCACGAGTGCGGACAGGGCCACCGCACCCGCGACCACGCCTCCCCAACGACCTGCGAAGGCGTCGGAGACTCGAGCAGATAACGGGTTGGTCACGAACATGTTTATGAACGTAGCTAAACCGTAACCTTCGCGGCCAATCCTGTGGTCGCGATCACGAAGCGCTATAACCCCAGTTGATCTATAACAATACCCTAACGAATAGCCAACATCCTTGGACTCACCGGGTGAAATTCCCCTGCTCAAGATCGTTGCCGAAACTCCGCATCCCGGGGACACTGATTCAGTGGCCGCTAACGGAGTCCGTGCCATCACGGCGTTATCCGATCCCACCCGGCGCGCGATCTTCGAATCGTTGCCGCAGGGTCCCCGCTCGGTGGCCGACCTCGCCGCCGCCACCGGAATCACCAGCTCAGCCGCGTCTCAGCACCTGCGTGTCCTGCGTGAGGCCCACCTCGTCCGCATGCGCCGCGACGGCAACCGGCACCTCTACTCGCTTGACCCCCGCGGCCTCAACGACGCCCGTGACTATCTCGACAAGTACTGGCCCAGCGCGCTGGCGGCCCATGCCGCCGCGCTACGGGACGCGGCCGATGCCGACCCGGCTCAGCCCACGCGGCGGTAGCGCGACCTGCCGGATTCGGCCCATGCCTGCTTGGCCAGTTGCATATCGACCGCTGAGATCACCTCGGGCACCCCGATCCGCAGCAAGCCGGGGTCGGGCGACAAGCCGTCCGGATCGCCGACCTGTCCGGCCCACAGCACGGCATGCCTGCCGAGCAGGTGTGCGGGCGGGCCGCCCCGGCGCGGCGGCGTCGGACCGAACAGCAGGACCGTGCGGGTGCCGAACGCCGTCGCCAGATGTGCGACACCGGTATCGCCGCTGATCACGAGGGCGGCCTCGGCCACCGTCGCCGCGAGATCGGTGAGGTTCTGCCGACCCGCGAGGACCCGGTCGTCGGGCAAGCCCGCCTGCGCGGCCACCTGTCGAGCGATGTCGTGCTCGAACGGGTCGCCCGTGAGCACCACGTCGCGGCCGAGCACCAGCAGGTGCCGCACCACCGCGGCGAACCGCTCCGGCGGCCACCGCCGCGCGGGCGCACCCGCGCCGATGTGGACGACGATGCAATCGCGACGGCTGATGGAGGCCACCGGTGGCACCAGCCCGAGGTTGCGTCGATCCGCGTCGATGCCCTCGCCCTCGAGCAGTCGGCACCACCGGTCGACCACATGCGCTTCGGGATCCCAGCGCGGACCGGCGAGCTTGGGCAGGGCGGGTGTGCGGTGACCGATGATCCGCGCGGCCCCGGTATCGGCCAGTGCTCGCGCGCTGGCGCCGTCGGGACCGTGCAGGTTCACCGCCAATTCGGGCGCGGGACCATCCCAGATCAAGGCGGCCGGATCGGCGGTGGCGACGAGTTCGTCGACCGAGGAGATCAGGTCGACGATCTGCTCCAGTCGATGTGGCGCCGCCAGGACGATCCGGCTCTGTGGTTCGGCCCGGCGCAGGGCACGCAGAGCCGGGACCGCGGAGAGAAGCTCACCGAGGCCCCGAGCTTGCAGCACGAGTACAACCGACACATTCTTCATCTACCCGGGACTGTCGCGGACCAAACTTTCGCGAGGGCAACGATGTGGTGGCCCGCTTCCCGGCCCACGCGGCGGGCCATGCGCGATCGCGACACGATCACAGCGCCAGCTATTTTCCGGATAACCAGAGCGACCGGGCATAACATCACGTTATGACGACAAATACCGTGCTGGGGAGCCCGTTGACGGCTCTTGCCAAGAAGACCTGGCAAACAATTCTGGTCACCGGCCTCCTCGCGGTGGTCCTCGGGATCATCGTGCTGGTGTGGCCCGGTCCGTCACTGCTCGTGGCGGGCATCCTGTTCGGCATCTACATGGTTGTCAGCGGCATCTTCCAGCTGATCGCCGCCTTCACCCATCTGCCGAGCACGAGCTTTCGCGTGTTGTCCTTCATCAGTGGTGTGCTGTCGCTGATCATCGGTGTGTTCTGCTTCCGCGACGACCTCGCCTCGATTATGTTGCTCGGCTTGTTCATCGGCATCAGCTGGCTGTTCCGTGGCGTCGCCGTCCTGTTCGCCGCCATCTCGGAGTCGGGCGTCCCCGGCCGTGGCTGGCAGATCTTCTACGGCCTCATCAGCGCGCTGGCCGGTGTCATCCTGATCGTGTGGCCGATCACGTCGCTGGCCACCCTGGTCTGGGTCGTCGGCATCTTCCTGATCATCATCGGTGTCATGGAAATCATCACCGCCTTCGGCGTCAAAAAGGACGCGCACCTGCTGGACCAGCAGGTGGGCTGAGCTCCCCACGGAAAAGTTCGTCTGAACCGGCCGGTGCCTTCGGGCACCGGCCGCTTTCGTCTGAACTAGGCTTCGAAACCATGGAATTCGTGTACAACCTGGTGGTCGTCAGCCATCTGCTCGGCATGGCCGCGGTGGTCGGTGGCTATGTCGCGTCGCGTCCGGTGGTGTCGGAGCTGATGGTGTGGGGTGCTCGCGCGCAGCTGATCACCGGCGTGATCCTGGCCGGGATGGCCTCGGGAATCGACTCGCTCGACAAGGACCCTGACACGACGAAACTGGCTGTGAAGCTGGTTGTCGCGGTGGCGGTGGCCGCGTTCGCCGAAATGGGCAGGGGTGATGCGAAGCGGGGCAAGCAGATCGACTGGATGACCGACGCCGCCGGTGGCCTCGCCATCGTGAACGTGCTGGTCGCCGTGCTGTGGACCTGACCGCCGTGCAATTTCTCGGCATCCACCACATCGCGATCATCGCCACCGATTACGTCCGCTCGAAGCGTTTCTATACCGAAACCCTCGGCGGCGCCGTGCTGGCCGAGAACTACCGGGCCGACCGCGATTCGTGGAAGCTCGACATCGAGTTACCCGGCGGGGTTCGCGTCGAACTGTTCTCGTTCCCCGACCCGCCCGCACGTCCGAGCAGGCCGGAAGCGGCGGGCTTGCGGCACCTGGCGTTGGCGGTCACGAGTGTGCCCGCTGCCCTGCGCGAGCTGCGGGCACGCGGCGTCCGGACCGAAGAACTGCGCACCGATGAACACACCGGCAAGCAGATGGCCTTCTTCTTCGATCCGGACGACCTGCCGCTCGAGCTGTACGAGGCGTGATCAGTCCGTCGCGCGGGCCCGCCGGGCCAATTCGACCGTCGCCGCGCGCAATTCGCTGATCTCCGACAGCGGCGCGGCGTAGCCGACCCTGGTACGCGCCACACCGCGGGGGGATTCCACGCGCAAGTCGAGGCCGTAGCGGTCGGCGCGCTCGCAGGTGGCGGCGATGGCGTCGGGAAAGCCGCCGAGCTGCTGGGCCATCGCCAGCAAGGCTTCGGCATGGTCGGCGTTGAGGTGCGCGATGCCGGGCCCGGCGTGCGCAACGATCGGATCCGGCTGTGCGGCAAGGTAATCGGCGGCCGAGGCCGAATCCATCCGCCCGTACCCGCCGACCCAGCGCACCCGTTCGATCCGCAGCACCCAGAGCGTGAAGTCGCTGTAGTCGATGTAGTACTTGGCCGCCGGGATCGCCGTCAGGTGGGCCGCACGGGCCGCTTCGGCTTCGGCGCCGGTGGGCCGTTCCACGAAACCCGCGAGGGTGATCCGGGTGCCTGCCAGCGGGTCGGCCGGGATGTCGGGCGTGACGATCGCGATGCTGGCGCGGGGATCGGCGGCCAGGTTGCGGCCGTGTTCGGCCAGACGTGACACGCTCAGCACCGGAGCGCCGTCGAGCAATCCGTAGGTGATGAACGACGCCCATGGTGCGCCGTCGGCGGTGAGGCTCGCCAGGGTGCCGGTATTGGTGCCCGCCGCGATCGTTCTGGCTTCTTCGGCCGGCGAGGGGCGGGCCTCGTTGGCCAGGGGAGCGGTCGGCAGCGGAATGGCAGGTGCGTCGCCCGGGTCGCCGTGGTCGAGAGTCATGGCCACAGCGTATCCACCTGACGCGGGCGGCGGGGCATGCTCGTCAACCAACTGCGCAGTGCCTCGTAGACAGCATCGTGATTGAGCAGGCTGAAGTGGTTCGCCGCGGGGATGTGCAGGCCGTTGACCGCGTCGAAATCGAGGCGCCTGGTCCGGCCGCGCCCCGACCCGCTTCCGCTGAGAACCATGCCGTCGCCGATGATCACGCCGAGCGGATGCTTCGGGCTGTGAGTGATGGTCGTGGTGACGAAGTAGTGCTCGGCGCCGGGGAGCAGCGGCACTTCCTTGACCGCTCGCGCGCGCAGGGTGTCCACGTGGAGGTCGCGCCAGTCCTCGTCGACCAGCGAACCCTGCCGCAGGTCCCGGATGCCCGCGCTGCGCCTACGCAACAGTGTGCTCAGCGGCCGGGTCTCGGGCAGGAGATCGAGTGCGGCCGACGTGTAGTGCACGAACTGTTCGAGTGGCGCACCGTGGTGCGGTGAACCGAGGCACACCACCTGTCGCACCGATCGCACCCACTTCTGGCCCGACTCCTCGGCTTGATGGCAGGCGCTGCGCATGACCAGTCCGCCCATCGAGTGCCCGATCAGGCAGATCTCGTGCACCGGCATCGGCCAGCTGTCGACCAGGCGTGACAGCAGAGCGCTGAGCTGGGCGGCGTTCTCGGAGATGTGCAGGCCGGAATTGAAGCGAACGAAGACCGGGGTGTAACCGAGGTCGTCTTCCAGGCGCTCGCCGTAGGTGGGGCGGTTACCGAGGCGCCAGGCGTGTTCGGTCTCCACGAGTCCGTGCAGGAGCACGACGAGCCGCGTCGTCGGCACCGGGACATGGGCGGCGAACTGTTCGGGCGGAACCGGGACACCGTCGACACGAAAGGTCATGGGGGAGGCGAGGATCGGCTTCTCGTCCGCCAATGTGTCACCGATCAGCCCTTGGATCGCGGCCAGCACGCCGGCACCCCACACGGTGCGCGACGGTGCGGTGAGGCCGGGCAGCTGGATCGCGCTCGCGACCTCGCCGACCACGAAGCCGGTGCCGCTGACGGCCGCGTACACGCCATCGGTGATGGCGTCGTGCACGATCTTCACCGGAGCCGCCGCGGGCCCCACGCCTAACCGCACCGCCGCGAACACCCGATCGGAGATGGCGCGGTGGATGGCCGCGATCCCGTCGACCGCGCCGACGAACTCGTCACCGGCGAGGCGTGTGAGCGCCTGTACTTCGGCCTGGGATTGGGGGAGCTGCTCCGTCACAGGCCGAGAGTACAACTGTGCACTGAAAGGCGTTGGGTTCGGGGCAGCTTCGAGACCTGCGACGATGCCCGGCATTCGGGGCTGGGGCAGGTCACAATGAACATCGTGATACTTCGATATGCGCATCAACTTATGTGGCAACAGCAGTATGACTGGAAGGACCGGCTGCGCCGGCCGGCTCGGGACGGCGGGGAGCCCCGCCGTCCCGGCGATCACGGCCGGTGCATGATCGCGTACCAGAGCGCGCCCATCGTGCCGAGCACGAACAGGGGAGAGATGACCCAGGTCTCGACCCGATTCCCGGTCCGCTCGATCAGCGGCACCCGGGTGCGCAACGGAAACGGCCACAGCAATCGGCAGCCCCGATCCGTCAGGCAGTCACCGAGCAGGTGTGCCAGACATCCGAGACCCACGCAGATCGGGAGCCACACCGGCCGGTCGACGATCCAGTGGTCGACAGCGAAGGTCCCCGCCGTCGCCAGCACGATCACCGTCCCGTAGGTCCGAACGCTCTTGCCCGGCGGGCACAGGTGCAGCGAACGCACCGCCAGCGCGAGGAGGAAGAACACCAGGCCCAGCGTGAACGGCCTACCGAGATAGTGCTCGCCCGCCCAGGTCGCCGCGACCGCGGCAACGACGAACAGCAGCGAATGCGTGCCGTGGCGATGTCCGCCCGACACCCAGGAGATCAACCGGCACAGGTGATGTGACACCGGGCCGAGCACGTGCGAGATGGTGCCGTTGGGATGATCCGCGTCCGGCAGCAGCGCGGCACCCGCGGTGAGCAGCGTGCCCATGATGAGTTCGGCGATGCCGAATTTCGTTGTGTCGCTGTCGAACAGCGGGAAAGCGGCGACTGTGAGCGGTAGCGCGGCGGCAGTACCGGCCCAGGCCAGCGCCCCGCTCGTCGCATGTGAATGTCCTAGCACCCCGCAACGTTAGAGTACGTCACGACTTCGGCGCATATGCCGTGGACAGCGCTGGAATGCGGGGCGCACCTACATCGTTGGGGCAGGGGAGCAACCTGACGAGAGGACCATGATGAACGCTTTCAACGACCAGGTGATCGCCGAGTACCGCGACAACACCAGTCGCGAGATTCCCGTCTTCGCGGTGTACCGAACGAGTTAGGCGTGCCTCCGCATGCGCGCCGGCCATGCGCAGCTGAGGAACGCCGCGCGTCTGCGTCGATTAGTCGCGCGCTCGAGCGGAATGGTTGCCGGGGTGGGTGAGCTGCTGGTTCTATCGGCCGGGTGACCGAAACCATCGACGTGCCACGCATCGTCCACGCCTCCAGAGAGATCGCGGCGAGCCCCGCCGCGATCTTCGACCTGATCGCCGATCCCGAGCAGCAGCCGCGCTGGGACGGCAACGACAACCTCGCGCAGGCGAGCGCGGGCCAGCGGGTCCGCGCGGTCGGTGACGTGTTCACCACCACGCTCACCAACGGTGCCGACCGCGACAACCACATCGTCGAGTTCGAGGAGGGCCGCCGCATCGCGTGGAATCCGTCCGAGCGCGACAAGACCCCGCCCGGACACCTGTGGCGCTGGGAACTCGAGCCGATCGACGAGACCCACACCCGGGTGACCCACACCTACGACTGGACCGCACTGCACGACGAGCTGCGTCAGGTACGGGCCAAGGCCACCACAGCCGACAAGCTGCAGGCGTCGGTGGACCGGCTGGCCGAGCTAGCCGAGTCCTGACCAACAGCGAAACACCCTGCGCCGCAGGGTGTTTCGCTGTTCGGATCAGGCTGTGACGTCGAACCGGTCCAGGTTGCTCACCTTGGTCCACGCGGCGACGAAGTCGTGGACGAACTTCTCCTTCGCGTCGTCGGTCGCGTAGGCCTCGGCCACGGCTCGCAGCTGCGAGTTGGAGCCGAAGACCAGGTCGACCCGGCTACCGGTCCAGGTGACCGCGTTGGAGGCGCGGTCGCGGCCTTCGTAGACGTTGTCGTCGGTGGTCGACGGTGCCCACTCGGTACCCATGTCGAGAAGGTTGACGAAGAAGTCGTTCGTCAACGCACCCGGGGTCTGAGTGAAGACGCCGAGCGGCGAGGACTGGTAGTTCGCGCCGAGCACGCGCAGACCACCGATCAACACGGTCATCTCCGGCGCGCTGAGCGTGAGCAGGTTCGCCTTGTCGATGAGCAGGAACTCCGCGGGGATCTGCGCGTCCTTGGACACGTAGTTGCGGAACCCGTCGGCCTGGGTCTCGAGCGCGTCGAACGACTCGACGTCGGTCTGGGCCTGGGTCGCATCGGTGCGGCCTGGCGTGAACGGCACCGTCACCGGGAAACCGGCGGCCTGAGCGGCCTGTTCGACACCGACCGCACCGCCGAGGACGACCAGATCGGCGAAGGACACCTGCGCACCGCCGGTGGCGTTGAACGTGTCCTGGATGCCTTCGTAGACGCGCACCACCTGGGCGAGCTCATCGGGCTGGTTGACCGCCCAGCCCGCCTGCGGCTGCAGCCGGATCCGGCCACCGTTGGCACCGCCGCGCTTGTCGCTGCCACGGAACGACGAGGCCGCTGCCCACGCCGTCGTGACCAGCTGGGCGATGGACAGTCCCGCGGACTGGATCTGGCCCTTGAGGGTAGCGATCTCGGTGTCGCCGATGAGCGGGCCGTTCTGGGCGGGAACCGGGTCCTGCCACAGCAGCTCCTCGGACGGGACCAGCGGGCCGAGGTAGCGCGCGATCGGGCCCATATCGCGGTGGGTGAGCTTGTACCAGGCGCGGGCGAACGCGTCGGCGAACTCCGCCGGGTTGTCCAGCCAGCGGCGGGTGATCGGCCCGTAGATGGGGTCGAGCCGCAGCGACAGGTCGGTGGTCAGCATGACCGGTGCGCGCTTGCGGCCCGGGATGAACGGGTCGGGCACGGTGTCGGCGCCCGCGCCGTCCTTCGGGATCCACTGGTGCGCGCCCGCCGGGCTCAACGTCTTCTCCCACTCGTACCCGTACAGGGTCTCGAGGAAGTTGTTGTCCCAGGTGATCGGCGTGCTGTTCCAGATGCCTTCCAGGCCACTGGTGATGGCGTCCTCGCCGACGCCGGTGCCGAAGCTGCTCTTCCAGCCCAGCCCTTGCTGTTCCAGCGGCGCGGCTTCCGGTTCGGCACCGACCAGATCGGCGTCGCCCGCACCGTGGGTCTTGCCGAAGGTGTGCCCGCCGGCGATCAACGCGGCGGTCTCCTCGTCGTTCATCGCCATCCGGGCGAAGGTCTCGCGGATGTCGATGGCGGCGGCGATGGGATCCGGATTGCCGTTGGGGCCTTCGGGATTGACGTAGATCAGGCCCATCTGGACCGCGGCGAGCGGACGGTCGAGGTTGCGTTCACCGGTGTAGCGTTCGTCGCCGAGCCAGGTGCGCTCCGGACCCCAGAACACATCTTCTTCGGGCTCCCACGCGTCCACGCGACCGCCACCGAATCCGAAGGTCGGCAAGCCCATCGACTCGAGCGCGACATTGCCGGTGTAGACGATGAGGTCGGCCCACGACAGCTTGCGGCCGTACTTCTTCTTCACCGGCCACAGCAGGCGGCGCGCCTTGTCCAGGCTGGCGTTGTCGGGCCAGCTGTTGAGCGGGGCGAAACGCTGCAGGCCCGCGCCCGCGCCGCCGCGGCCGTCACCGACCCGGTAGGTACCCGCGGAGTGCCAGGCCATCCGGATGAACAACGGGCCGTAGTGGCCGAAGTCGGCGGGCCACCAGGACTGCGAGGTCGTCATGACCTGCTCGATATCGGCCTTCACCGCGGCCAGGTCGAGGGTGGCGAATTCGGCCGCGTAGTCGAAGTCTTCGCCCATCGGGTTCACCGCGGGCGGATTCTTCTGCAGCAGTGTGAGATTGAGCTGGTTCGGCCACCAGTCACTGTTGGCACCACGCGCGTCGGTGGACGCGAACGGACGATGCATGACGGGGCAACCACTGTCACCGGGTTCCGTTTGGGCTTCCGCGATAGGTGGGTGTTCCTCGGGCACGGTGAATCCTTTCAGGAGAGTGATGGTGATGTCGTGCAGTCGGGGCACCGGCCCCAGTAGATGACCTCGGCTTCGTCGACGACGAAACCGCGGTCGTCGAAGGGAGTCAGACAGGGCGCGTCGCCGACAGCGCACTCGACATCGACGATCACCCCACAGGACCGGCACACCAGGTGATGATGGTTGTCACCGACGCGCGTCTCATAGCGCGCGACGGTGCCCATCGGCTGGATCCGCCGGAGCAGTCCGGCGGTGGTGAGTGCCCGCAGGACGTCGTAGACGGCCTGCTGGCTGACGGCCCCGAGGGTGGCTCTGACTCGGCTCAGAATGGTGTCCGTGTCGGCATGCGGATGCTGGTGCACTGCGGTGAGCACCGCCAGGCGTGGCGCGGTGACGCGCAGTGAGGCTGCGCGCAGCATCTGTTCGAAGTCCGATATTGTGGACACATTCCAGATTATGACTCATTCCAGATTGTGAGGCAAGGTTTCCGGGCTGACATTTTGCGCGTTTCGCGCGATACTGGGCGAGAAGACCGGTCGGGGAGACCGGTCAATGAGTCCGGGGTGGGAACGATGTCGAATCGCCAATGGTATGCCGCGTCCGCGATCGCGGTGGCCGTTCTGGTAGCAGGGTGTGGGAGTTCGGGGGAGTCCGTCGACGCGGCGCCGACGAGCGGTTCCGCGAAGGCGACCACGACGGTGCGCACCACCACCCCCGCGCCGCCGGTGCTGAATCGGCGCGGTGCGAATGGTGCGGTGGTCCAGCAGGACGGGCTGGTCGGCGCGGGCAAGCTCGACATCGTCAACGGCAACAGCGACGACTTCGCGGTGGTGGTGACCAACGGTGATCCCAAGAGGCCACAGGCCACGATCTACGTGCAGGGCAATTCCAACGCCACGCTCAACGGTATCGACGGCACCTACTACGTCTATCTGAAGACCGGCAAGGACTGGGACGAGGCGGCGCTGGCCTTCACCCGCGAGCGCGAATTCCAGAAGTTCGACGACCCGTTCGACGGTGACTCCGACTGGGAGATCACGCTGCAGCCCTCGATCGGTGGCAACGCCAGCACCAGCGACGTACCCTCCTTCTGACCGCCGCGAAAGGCCACAGATCTGTGAACTGTGCCAAGGAATGCCCGGTCCGCCTGCGCGTCGACTAGCCTGCCGGGTGTCCGTTCCCCGAACGAAGGTGATTCATAGTGACTTCCGTAGTCGACGCCCCGCTCGTCGATGGCCCTGACACCGCGTCGAAGGTAGGGCACTACTACCGAGTCGAGGGCGTCTACGAGGTCGGCCGCGAGAAGATCCGCGAGTACGCGCGCGCCGTGCAGGACTTCCACCCTGCCCACTGGGAGGACGAGGCGGCTGCCGCGCTCGGCTACTCGGGCCTGGTCGCGCCTCTGACGTTCGTCTCGATTCCGGCGATGGCGGCCAACAAGCTGCTGTTCGAATCGGTGGTCGTCGGCTACGACATGTTCGTGCAGACCGAGCAGGTCTTCGAACAGCACAAGCCGATCGTGGCCGGTGACCGCCTCGTGGTCGACGTCGAACTGTCCTCGGTGCGCACGATCGCGGGCAAGGACCTGATCACCGTCACCAACACCTTCGTCGACGAACTCGGCGAGACCGTGCACATCATGCACACCACGGTCGTCGGCATCACCGGCGACGACGGCGTCTCGCCCGAGATCACCGCCGCGGTGGAGAACATCATGCTCCACGGGGTCAGCATCTTCAGCGCCGAGAAGAGCGCGGCCGTGGAGACGACCCTGCGTCCCGAGGGCGAGGTGCCGCTGTCTGTCGAGGGCGCCGCCCGTGTCCCGAACACCGCGCTGTCCTTCGACGAGCTCACCGTCGGCGCCGAACTGCCGCTGCGCGATGCCCGCGTCTCGCGTGGCGACCTCGTCAACTACGCCGGTGTGTCCGGCGACAACAACCCCATCCACTGGGACGAGAAGATCGCCGAGCTGGCCGGTCTGCCCGACATCATCGCCCATGGCATGCTCACGATGGGCCTTGGCGCGGGCTTCGTGTCCACCTGGTCCGGCGACCCCGGCGCCGTCACCCGCTACGGCGTGCGCCTGTCGAGCCCCACGATCGTCAGCCGGGAGGGCGGCGAGGTCGAGTTCACCGGCCGCGTGAAGTCCCTCGATCCCGAGACCCGCTCGGCTGTGATCGCGATCACGGCCAAGTCCGGCGGCCGCAAGATCTTCGGCCTCGCCACCGCGAACCTGCGCTTCCGCTGAACCCGGCGCGGTGGACCCGAACTAGTGATCGGGTTCACCGCGGCGCGGCGGCGACCTCGGATGGCGTTGTGGCGTGCGGGGTTTCGGCCTCGACCGGGCTCACCCGCACCCACGTGCTGTTGACCGCCGACGCGCCCGAAAGCGAATCGGTGCGGGCCGGGTCGTGCAACAGGTTGACATTGGCGCCCGGCAGCGCCGCCGCGACATTCCAGCCGACCCCGGGTTCGCGATGTCCCCATCCGTGCGGGATCGCGACCACTCCGGCGCGAATATCGCCGCTGATCTCCACCGGAACCACGATCGAGCCGACCGGGGATTCGATCGTCGCCGGATCGCCGTCGGCGAGGCCTCGGGCGGCGGCGTCATCGGGGTGGACGAGCACGGTGCAGCGGTCGCGGCCCTTCACCAGCGACGGGATGTTGTGTAGCCAGGAGTTGTTGCTGCGCAGGTGACGTCGTCCGATGAGCTGCAGGTCGTAGCCGGGCTCGGCCGCGGTCGTGTCGTCGAGAACCGTGCGCATCGCCGCCAGGAAATCCGGGGGTGTCAAGTGTGTCCTGCGGTCGCTGGTGCCGATCAGTTCGGGCAGCCGCGGCTGCAAGGGCCCGAGGTCGACACCGCCCGCCGCATCACGAATCTTGCTGAGTGTCAGCCCGTTTCGTCCGCGTCGCAGGACGCCGTAGGGGCCCGCCGCGACGGCTGCCGCGGTCAACCGCAGGGGGCTGAACTGTTCGAACACGGCATTGAGCGCGCGTCCGGTGAACCGTCGGACCGGCAGCGGCACCACTTCGGTCACCAGTCGTGCCAGGATCTGCCAGTCCTCCAGCCCATCGGCCGGTGGATCGAATACCTTGGCGTCGTAGCGGGCGTTGTTGCGAACGCTGAACATCGGGAACAGCAGGCTCAGTTCCTCGCGCTCCAGCGCCGAGACCGGTGGCAGGATGAAATCGGCGTGCCGGGTCGTCTCGGTGACGTACATGTCGACGGCCACGTAGCAATCCAGTGATTCCAGCGCGGCATCGAGCTTGTCCGCCTGCGGTGTCGAGAGCACCGGATTGCCCGCGTAGGTGATCATCGCCTTGATCTGGCCCGGTCCGGCGGTGCGGATCTCCTCGGCGAGCACCGCGACGGGCAGTTCGCTGCGGAACGACTTGTGCGCGCCGGATCGGTCGGTCCACGCGCCGTGTCCCATCGGCAGGTACTTCGCGTACCGGGCGGCATCGACGACGGGTGTCGCGAACATCTGACCGCCCGCGCGATCGAGATTTCCGGTCACCGCGTTGATCGTGTTGACCAGCCAGTGGGTGAGCGTGCCTGTTACCTGCTGGCACACCCCGATCCGCGCGTACAACACCGCCGACGGCGCCGCCACGTGGTCACGGGCCAGCCGTGTGATGGTCTCGGCATCGACGCCTGCCAGCGGCGCCATTCGCTCCGCGGTGGTATCGGCGACCAGTTCGGCGAGCTCGTCCCAGCCGGTGCAGAGCGCGCGCACCGCCCGTTCGTCGCACAGTTCCTCGGTGATCAGCACATGCAGCATCGCGAGCAGCAGATATTCATCGCCGCCGGGACGAACCGCCACGTGTTCGTCTGCCAGCCGGGCGGTTTCGGTGCGACGCGGGTCGATCACGACGACGGTGCCGCCCCGGGCGCGGACTGCCCTGATGCGCGATTTCGCGCCGGGCATGGTGGTGATCGATCCGTTGGATACCGCGGGATTGGCGCCGAGCACCACCAGCCGGTCGGTGCGGTCGATATCGGTGATCGGCATGAGAACATTCGAACCGAACATCCGCCACGCGACGAATTCCTGGGGAAACTGGTCGATCGAGGACGCGGAGAAGAAATTGCGGGTCAGCAGGACGGCCCGAAGCAGCGCTCCGTACATCACCGAGGAACTGTGCGCGGCCGGGTTACCGATGTACATCCCGATGGCGCTGGGACCGTGCGCCGACCGCACCGCGCGCAAACGCTGCCCGATCTCGCGAAATGCCTCGTCCCAGCCGACCGGTTGGAAGGTGTCGCCGACGCGGCGCATCGGTGTCCGCAGCCGGTCCGGATCGTGGTGCAGACCGCCCATGGCTGTCGCCTTCGGGCAGATATAGCCCTTGGACAGCACGTCGTCGGGATTTCCTGCGATGCGGGTTACCCGCGAATCCTCGACCGTGACCAGAATTCCACAGTGTGCCTCGCACAGTGTGCATTGCCGTGCAGTTGTCGTGCTGTCCACAGCTTTTCCCCCACTCCCCGCTGAACCCGCTCACGCCACGGTAGCGCGACCGGAGGGCCCGGCAGATCCGTCTACGGGCGGATTTCCGGGCCGCCTGACGATCGGGCGTAACATCGTTTGCGATACGAAGGGCCTTCATTCCGCTCAGGCTAGGAGCAGATTCGATGCGTTCTACAGTTCTTCTCGGCCTCGCGGCTGCCGCGGTCACGGTCGCCGCGATCGCCGGGCCGGCCACCGCCACCGCCCAACCCACCTATTACGACCCGGTCATCACGCCGTGCAGTCACCTGTTCCGCACCCCGCTCGAGCTGCCGCGCCCCGGCACCGATGTGTACTGGAGCCCGTTCGGTACGTCGAACATCGTCTGCTTCGACGACGGCACCGGCATGGAGAACTACTACCAGCGAGATCCGTGGGGGCGCTGGCACGACATGAACGAACTCGCCCCCGGTCACTTCTTCTACGTCATCTTCGATTCCTCGGTGCCAGACCAAGCGTCGTGGGGCTGACCGAGGGACGCGGCCGGCGACATCGTGGTCGCCGACCGCTCGGGTCAGGCGGAAACCGCCGCACCCCCGGTGTTCTCGGTCGCCGGAGGAGTGACGCTGGGCGATTCGGCCGGTGGCGCGGTCTGCGATCCGGACCGCACGGCGAAGCCGATGAGTCCGGCGAGGACCGCGACGCCGGCGGTCACGTACCAGGCGTGCTGGAAGGCGTCGAGCGTGGCGGCCGGGGTGTCAGGGGTGCCGAGCATGGCTACCAGGACCGCGACGCCGATGGCGAGACCGAGTTGGCGGGCCATGCTCAGGACGGCCGATCCTGTCGCGAAGCGTTGCGGGGGAAGGGTTCCCGCGCCGACGGCGAACGCGGTCGGCAAGGTCAGTCCCACGCCGAGACCGGTCAGCAGCATCCCGCCGAGTAGCCCGCCCACATAATCCGGTGCCAGTTCGGCCGCGCGTGCCCACCACAGGAGTCCAGCGCCGAAGGCGAGCCCGCCCGCCGCGATCACCGGGCCCGCGCCGATTCGGGCGATGAGCTTGCCCGCGGCGATGGCGACGAACGGCACGACCAGTGGGCCGGGCGCGATCGCCAGCCCGGTCTGCAAGGCCGACCACCCCCACACGTTCTGCGCCCAGAGCGTGACCGAGAGCAGCATGCCCGCGAACGCGATCTGGAATACCAGCGAATTCGCCCCCGCGAGAACGAAATTCGGGACCCGAAGCAGGGCGGGGTCGATGATCGGGCTGTGGTGGCGAGCCGAGCTCACCGCGAAGACCGCGCCGAGAACGACCGCGACACCGAACGCGGCGAGAACCCCGGTGGCGGTCCAGCCCCACTCCGGACCTTGGACGACGGCCAGGATCAACGACCCGACCGCGCCGATCAGCGCGCCCGCACCCAGCAGATCGGGCAGTGGACCACCCGCGGCGGGCGGGCACGGCAGCTTGCGCACGCCGATCGCGAGCGCGGCCGACCCGATCGGCACATTCACGAGAAATACCCAGCGCCAGTCGATTTCGACCAGCAACCCGCCGAGCACCGGACCCAGTGCCGCACCGAGACCGCCGAACGCCACCCACAGGCGGACCGCGCTCGCGCGTCGCTCCGGCGGTGTCGCGGCGAGCACCAGCGCGAGCGAGGACGGCGTGAGGAGCGCGCATCCCACGGCCTGGACAACACGGAAGGCGATGAGCGACTCCACGTTCCAGGCCGCTGAGCACAGCGCCGACCCGATCACGAAGATTGCCAGACCGGTGAGGAAGGTGCCGCGGTTACCGCTGCGGTCGCCGAGCCGACCGGCCGGCACGAGTAGGGCGGCGAAGACGATGGCGTAGAGGTTGAGCACCCAGGACAGCTCGGTCAGTCCGGCGCCGAAGTCGCCTGCCATGGCGGGCATGGCGACATTGACGATGAACAGGTCAAGGCTCGACAACAGCACGCCGATGGAGACGATGGCCAGTACCAACCGCGGATTCGTCTCGCGTGACGGGGCAACGGATTTCATGGGACAAGCTCCCGTTCAGCCGAGGACGCGGCGGGTTTGCCGGGCGGTGGCGAGCAGAATGCCCGCGTCGTCCCAGAGATCGGTGTCATCGACCGACCAGCCGTCACCGGAACTGACGTTCGCGGCGCGGACCAGCACAGGTGCGTTGCCGAGGTCGGTGAGGTCGGCGTGCAGTTGCAGCGACAGGGTGACGGTCGGGACGGCGACCGGCGCGGTGAGCAGCGGGAACAGTCCGGGTGGGAGGGCGTCGGCGAGCACGGCCAGACTCGGCGCGTCGATGGGCAGCGCGGGGTCGAGCGCGATCCAGGCACACATCATCGCCTCGTCCGCGCCGCTGAGGGGCAAAGGGCCCGCAGCGGGTCGAATGACGAAATGCGTGCCGACGGGGACGATTTCCGGGGGCAGCTGGAACAGTGCGCAGTCCTGTGGAGCCGCGACGATGGGCGCGGGCCTGGCACTGTGGGCGGGGATCGTTGTCGCGCCGGGCGCGCCCAGGGTGACGGTGGCCGCGGCGACGGGCGCACCGTCCTGTTCGGCGATCACGTCCAGGATCGTCGTGCTGCGCCCGACGGTGTGTTCGGTGGCGCGCAGGGTGAACGCACCGGTCGCGGGTCGGCCGAGGAATCTGACCTCGGCGGCGCGCACGGGGAACTCGCGCGAGCTCGCCCGCTGGGCGACCTCGATCAGGAGCCCGGCGAGCGCGCCACCGTGTGGGCCGGTCCAGCCACGCCACGAATCGTCGACAACGGCATGCCACGGCCCGGATTCCCCGGCAGTGAGGGCGAATTGTGCGCCGAGACGCCCAGTGAGTTTCATCATGCAACTCACGATAGGTGGGTGAGTTCTTTCATGCAACCGACTAGACTCGGCTCATGCGACGCACCAGCTTCGAAGACATGAACTGCTCCCTGGCCCAGTGCCTGGAGGTGGTCGGGGAGTGGTGGACGCTGCTGATCGTGCGCGACGCGCTGTTCGGTGTCACCCGCTTCGACGACTTCCGCGACCGCCTCGGCATCGCCCGCAACGTGCTGGCCCAGCGCCTCGACGGCCTCGTCGAGCACGAGATCATGACCCGAGAGCCCTACCAGGACAACCCCGTTCGCTACGACTACCGGCTGACGGCCAAGGGTCGCTCCCTCTGGCAGGTGGTGACCGCGATGCGCCAGTGGGGCGACGAATGGGCTGCTCCGAACGGCGCCCCGGTCGAGGCGCTGCATCGCAGCTGCGGCCACGTCGCTACGGTCGAGCCGACCTGCTCGCACTGTGGGGAGCGGGTCAACGGCCGCGACCTGCAACCGGTGGACGGCCCCGGCGCCGGTGAGCGCTCCCCGTTGCCCGCGGCGCTGCGGGGGTAACGGCCGCTCGGGGCTTGTTCTGGACGATCTATTGCTCGTCGGCCTGGCGTGGTCGGCCGAATGTCGCTGCCGGACAGCCTGTTCTGTGAGTTCAGCCGCGCAGGCCGCGGAGGGCGGTCTCGACAACGCGATCGGCGAATTCGGTGGTCAGGGTGCCGGTGCGCAGCAGCCATCGGTCCAATAGAGGACCCCAGATCATCGCGATGGCCACGTCGAGATCGACGTCGGCGGCGATCTGTCCCGCGGCCTGCGCGGCGTGCAGTCTGCGGCGTTTCAGGTCGTCCATGGGCGCCTGGAGGCGTTCGACATAGGTGGTGGCCAGGGCGGTGTCGTTCAAAATCGCGCTGGTCAGGCCGCGTAAGGGGAGGTCGAAGTGGGGGTCGGCGAGTTCGGCGACGGTGGCGTGGAGAACGAGTTTCAGGTCGGCTTCCAGGTCGCCGGTGTCGGGCAGGCCCGATGCCTCGTCGTCGCCGGTCTCGCTGAGCATCAGGAAGGCATCCAGCAGGACCGCGCCCTTGGACGGCCACCATCGGTAGATCGTCTGCTTGCCGACGCCTGCTGTGGCGGCGATCGCCTCGATGGTCAGCTTGTCGAAGCCGATCTCGCCCGCCAGCTCGAATGCGGCGGACAGGATCGCGCGCCGGGATCCTTCATTGCGCCGGGTCGCGTCCGCTGACGGTCGGGGCGCGGGATTCACCTGCTGGCTCATACGGCCATCATAGCAATCAAGAGAGACGAGACGTTGCGTCTTGACAGCGCGATGAATCAGTGGAATCCTCGAATCATCAGACGAGACGCAACGTCTTGTCTAGTCGAGGAGGACTGCTATGACCACCGCCGGTACCACCGCATCTCGTGTCTGGTTCATCACCGGAGCGAGCCGCGGTCTCGGCCGTGCCTTCGCCGAAGCCGCACTGGCGGCGGGGGACCGGGTCGCTGTCGCGGCCCGCACTCGATCCGCACTCGACGAACTCGCCGCGGCCCACCCGGAAAAGGTGCTGCCGCTGACCCTCGACGTCATCGATCGTGGCGCGGTGCACGAGGCGGTCGATGCCGCCGTCGCCCACTTCGGCCGCCTCGACATCGTGGTCAACAACGCGGGCACCCTGTCGATGGGCATGATCGAGGAATTCACCGAAGCGCAGGCTCGCGCCCAGATGGAGGTCAACTTCTTCGGTGCGCTGTGGGTGAGTCAGGCCGTGCTTCCGCACTTGCGCACCCAGCGCTCCGGGCACATCGTGCAGGTCTCCAGTATCGGCGGGCTCGCCGGTTTCCCACTGTCGGGGATGTACGCGGCGAGCAAATTCGCGCTGGAGGGCATGAGTGAGGCGCTGGCACTGGAAGCCGGGGAATTCGGTGTCTCGCTGAGCATTCTGCAGCCGGGCGGCTACTGGACCGACCTGTATTCGGCCATGGCGAACACCACGCCGATCGAGGCCTACGCCCCGCTGCGCGCCCAGCTCGAGGCGCAGTGGGCCGAGGGATCCGTCGACAGCGAACCTGCCCTCGCCGCCGTTGCGCTGCTCACGCTCGTGAACTCCGACGAGCCGCCGCTGCGGCTGCTGCTCGGAGACATGGTGTACGACTTGGCTTTCCATCTCGCGCGCGCCAAGGCGGCGACCTGGTCGGCCTGGGAGCAGACCAGCCGAGCCGCGGAGCGGGCAGTAGCCGCGCCGGGCTCGGCGTCGTAGCTCAGGTGGTGACCGGAGTCCGTGCGGCGCGGTCGATCAGGTACTCGACCAGGTGGGTCAGCACCGCCTTGGCCGAGGGCCGATCGCGCGCGTCGCACAGGATCACCGGAGTATTGGGATCCAGGTCCAGCGCGTCACGCACCTCGTCGATGGTGTAGCGCGGCGCGCCGTCGAAGCAGTTCACCGCGATCAGGAACGGCAAGCCACGCCGTTCGAAGAAATCGACCGCCGCGAACGAATTGCTCAACCGCCGGGTGTCGGCCAGCACGATGGCCCCGAGGGCGCCACGGCACAGCTCGTCCCAGAGGAACCAGAAGCGGTCCTGTCCGGGCGTGCCGAACAGGTACAGCACCAGATCCCGGTCGATGGTGATGCGACCGAAGTCCAGCGCGACGGTGGTCGTGTGCTTCTGCTCCACGCCCGACAGGTCGTCGACACCGGTGCTGACTTCGGTGATCAGCTCTTCGGTCCGTAGTGGCGCGATCTCACTGATCGCGCCGACCATGGTGGTCTTGCCGACGCCGAAGCCGCCGGCAATGAGGATTTTGACCGAGGCGGCCATGTGCTGGTCGCCTGCGGACATCGGGTCAAAGTTTTCGGATGCCATCCAGAACCGCTCGCAATATGTTGAGGTCACCGGCACCGGCCTCGGCCGATACCGGAGCCCGGAAGATGAGGTGGCCCTCGGCGATGAGATCACCGACGAGGATCTTGGTCACCGCCAGAGGCAGTTTCAGCACGGCCGAGACCTCGGCCACCGACTGCGGACGCTTGCACAACCGCGCAATCGTCGTGTACTCGGGTTCTGGTTTGCGCAGGGTGGGGGCGGGATGCACTGCTACCACCACCGTGAGCATGTCCAGGTCGTGCGCCGCGCCCATGGTGCGGCCGCGGGTCACCGCGTACGGCCGGACCAGGGGTCCAGCCGCGTCGTCGAACCACGGATCGCCGAGTCGAGTCATAGTCGAAACTTCCTATAGCTGCGCATGCCCGTGCCGCGGCTCCGTCGACAGATAACTGCCGACCCGCTGCACAGTGAGATTCATTTCGTAGGCGACCATGCCGAGATTGGCCGACTCGTTGGCTTGCAGTGCCAGACAAGCGTTTTCACCTGCCGAGGTGACGAAGAGTACCGCCCGATCGAGCTCGATCACCGCTTGGCGCACGCCGCCGCCGTCGAACCGGCTACCCGCGCTGCGCGCGAGACCGTAGAGGGTCGAGGACATGGCGGCGAAGTGTTCGGCATCTTCACGCTTCATCTGCGAGGAGCGTCCGAGCAGCAGTCCGTCGGTGGACAGCACAACCGCGTAGCGGACCCCTGCCAGCCGGTCGACGAGATCGTCGAGTAGCCAGTTGAGATCACCGGGGGAAGAGTTCACCTCAGCCTTCCTGTTCGTCCTGGTTCGATGTGGTCTGTGGTTTGCGACCCTGACGGGTGCCGTTCTCGATCGCGGACATGATGTCGCGCGCCTGTTCTGCGGAGCGGGGGCGCTCGGGCACTGATGGGACCTCGGCGGCGGGCTCGGTGAGCTCGGGGGCCAGATTCGTCTGCCTGCTGCGGCGCGGCAGTGCGGGGCGTTCATCGGAGCCGGTGTCGTAGCGCGGGGTCTGCACGGCGGACACGTCCGGGGCCGGCGCCATCGGACGCGGGGTCGGCGGGTCGGCGACCAGGGTCGCGACGGGCGCCGGAGCCGATTCGATGGCGGCGACCGGTCCCGATTCCTGCGGCGCGGGCAGGCCACGGCGCAGCGGGCCGGTCATCGTGGGCGGCATGCCCGCCAGGTCGGCCTCGCCCGCCAGCAACTGCTGGGGGATCAGCACGATGGCACGGATGCCGCCGTAATCGGACTCGCTCAGCCGCACCGAGACGCCGTGTGCGAGGGCAAGCCGGGCGACGACGAACAGGCCGAGGCGCGAGTCCGAGGACAGCGTGCCGACACCGAAGTCCGGCGGATCGGCCAGCATGTTGTTGTAGCGCACCAGGTCGTCGGCGCTCATGCCCATGCCCTGGTCGGTGATCTCGACGACCACACCCTTGCCGACGACATTGCCGCCCGCCTCGACCCGCGACTGCGGCGGGGAGAACGCGGTGGCGTTGTCGACCAGCTCGGCGAGCAGGTGCACGAGGTCGGCCACGACGGTGCCGACGACGCTGACCTCGGGCAGCTTGGTGACCCGCACGCGCGCGTAGTCGAGTGTCTCGCCGATGGCGCTGCGCACCACGTCCATCACGGGCACCGGCTGACGCCACTGCCGCCCCGGCCGGCCGCCGCCGAGGATGATCAGGTTCTCGGCGTTGCGGCGCTCACGAGTGGCCAGGTGGTCGAGCCGGAACAGCGTCTCCAGCAGCGCCGGATCCTCTTGGCGGCGTTCGGCTTCGTCGAGGATCTCGAGCTGGCGGTGCACCACGATCTGGCTGCGGTGGGCGATATTGAGGAATACCGCGCGCACACCCTCACGCGTGCGGGCCTCGTCGACCGCGGCACCGATCGCCGCCGCGGCGGCGTGCTCGAAGGCCTCGGCGACCTGACCGATCTCGTCGCGCCCGAAGTCCAGCGTGGGGGCGGTCTCGGCCTTGTCGACCTCGCCGCCGTCGCGCAGGGTGCGCATGGTGGCGGGCAGCTTCTCGTCGGCGAGTTGCAGTGTGGCGGTGCGCAGGCGGCGCAGGCGGCGGATGATCCGGTTGGCCAGGATCACCGCGACTACGAAGACGAGCACACTGAGCGCGAGCACGCCGCCGCCGGCCAGTGCGGCGTTCGTCTCGGCTTTACGCGCGGAGTCCTCGGCGAGGTTCTGGACGTGGTCGTTGTACGCGGCATAGGAGTCGAGCAGGCTCCGGTTGACCTCGGCCGCGGCGTTCTGCCAGTCGGGTGTCGCCATCGGCAGCGCGGCGGGTGTGACGGACTTGCTGGTCGAGGTGCCCGACTGGGCGGCCTCCGACACTGCGAAACGCTGCACGAGAACGGATTCCATGGCGGTGAGCTGCTGCCAGTGCCCGGTGGCCGTCAAGGCGACGACAGCACTGCGCTCCGGTTCGTCGAGTCCGGCCGCCAGGTTGGCGATTTCACCGTGGTAGAGGCCGGTCTGGTTGATGAACTCGTCGAGCGGAATAGTCGAGTTTCCGTCCGAGGCCACCATCGCGGTGGCGACCGCGTTACTGCGTGACATCGCCTCAGCGGCACCGAGCAAGCGCAGACCCTGGGCCACACCGGACGCGACGATCGCGTCGGGCGCCGCACGCTCGGCGACTTTGGTGCCCTGGATGATCACGTTGAGCAACGAGTTGTAGAACAGGTAGGCGTCCGAAATCGGCAGCATCCGGGCGTCGGCGCCCTTGCGTACACCGTCCAGGTGCGTGCCGAGCGTGGCGAAACCAGCCTTGTCGCCGCCGATATTGGTGTCATCGATCGCGCGCAAGGTCTCGCCGGCGGCGAGCAGTCCGCGAAACGCGCCGTCCATGCGCGTGCGCGCGGCGGCGAGCCCGAGTGCCGCGGTCTCATCGCCGGCCAGGTGCGCCAGGGTGAGGTGTCGCTCGGATTGGACCGACTCGATCAGTTCGCGGGCCGGAACCGCGGCAGCCTGCAGCCGCACCGCCCACGATTCGGCCTTGTCGCTCTGCTCGACCAGGTAGCCCGCCGTACCGACGCCGACCACCACCAGAGTCAAACTGGGGATGAGGGCAATCGCCAGAATCCGGGTGCGCACACCGAGTCTCGCTAAGAACATCGCTATAACGTAACGGAATCGTTGCAGTGTTGTCGTGCGTGTCTCGGTGAGCGAGACGCGATTTGGTTTGCGCGGGAACACATTTGCTATATGGGGGGCACACACGAAAAACGGCGAGCTCACCCCGCCGGCTGAGCCGCGATGGCCCAGTCGGCGGGGGCTCGCCGTGACCTGCCAACCCCGGGAAAGATGCTGCCAGGTCAGGTTTCGACGGCGCCGCTACAGCGTGCGGTCGGCGCCCGTTCGTGGTGGCGGTGCGGCCGCCAGTGCCACGTTCTCCGCCTCGGTCAGCAGCCTGGCGCGCAACACGAATCGCATGCCCTGCCCGGCTTCGAGGGAGTCCTCAGCGGCCTCACCGCGCGTCACATCGACGGTGAGGTGGGTATCTTTCCAGCATTCGAATTGCTCGGCGCTGATCCAGAATTCGGTGTGCCAGCTGAGCCGGCCGAGCAGGATGTCGGCCTTCTCGATCGGGAACTGCTTGGCCGACAGGCACCGCGGGGCGCTGTCGTCGTCGCAGCAATCGCCCGCCTGGCGGAACAGGACGGGGCCGTTGTCCTCGATAAGCCTGCGGAGCAGGGTCTGGGCGCGCTCGGTGATCTCCACACGGTGGATTCGATTCTGCATCAGAACATCCCGAGTTTCGTTGTCGAATAACTGACCAGCAGGTTCTTGGTCTGCTGGTAGTGCCCGAGCATCATCGCGTGGTTCTCCCGGCCGAATCCCGACTTCTTGTAGCCGCCGAACGCGGCGTGGGCGGGGTAGGCGTGATAGCAGTTGGTCCAGACCCGACCTGCCTTGATGCCGCGCCCGAGTCGATGGGCGGTGTTCATATCGCGGGTCCACACGCCCGCACCGAGACCGTAGAGGGTGTCGTTGGCGATGCGGATCGCTTCGTCGACGGTATCGAAGCGGGTGACCGCGACGACCGGGCCGAAGATCTCCTCCTGGAAGATCCGCATCGTGTTGTCACCGGAGAAGACGGTGGGTTCGATGTAGTACCCACCCGGCAGGCCGTCGACCTTGCGTGCTTCCCCTCCAGTGAGCACGCGGGCGCCTTCGGCTCTGCCGATGTCGAAATAGGACAGAATCTTCTCGTACTGGTCGTTGCCGGCCTGCGCGCCGATCATCGTCTCGGTGTCGAGCGGATGACCGGACACGATGGCCTCGGTGCGGGCGATGGCTCGGGCGAGGAACTCGTCGTAGATCGACGAGTGGATCAGCGCCCGCGACGGGCACGTGCACACCTCGCCCTGGTTCAGGGCGAACATGACGAACCCCTCGACGGCCTTGTCGAGGTAGTCGTCGTCGGCGGCCAGCACATCGGGCAGGAAGATGTTGGGGCTCTTGCCGCCGAGTTCGAGGGTGACCGGAATGATGTTCTCGCTCGCGTACTGCATGATCAGCCGCCCGGTGGTGGTCTCCCCGGTGAAGGCGATCTTGGCCACGCGCGGGCTCTGCGCCAGGGGTTTGCCCGCCTCGGCGCCGAAGCCGTTGACCACGTTGAGAACTCCGTCGGGCAGCAGATCCGCGATGAGTTCGACGACGAGCAGCAGTGAGGCCGGTGTCTGTTCGGCCGGTTTGATCACCACGCAGTTGCCCGCCGCCAGCGCGGGCGCGAGTTTCCAGGCGGCCATCAGGATCGGGAAGTTCCACGGAATGATCTGCCCGACCACCCCGAGCGGTTCGTGGAAGTGATAGGCGACGGTATCGGCGTCGATCTGGGACAGCGATCCCTCTTGGGCGCGCAGCACACCCGCGAAGTAGCGGAAGTGATCGATGGCCAGCGGGAGGTCGGCCGCGAGGGTTTCGCGAACCGGTTTGCCGTTGTCCCAGGTTTCGGCCACCGCCAGTGGTTCGAGGCTGTTCTCGATCCGGTCGGCGATCTTGAGCAGGATGTCGGACCGCTCGGTGACCGAGGTCGCGGCCCAGCGCTCGGTGGCGCGGTGCGCGGCTTCGAGCGCCATATCGATATCGGCGGCGGTGGAACGGGCCACCGCGCAGAAGGTCTCACCGTCGACCGGTGACGTGTTGTCGAAATAGCGGCCTTCGACAGGGGGAGACCAGTCACCTCCGATGAAGTTGTCGTATCGGGGGGCATAGCTGACTATGCCGGTATCCGATCCGGGTTTGCCGTAGATCATGCGCCTCGCTCCTCGCGACCCTTGCGTGGTGTCCCACACTATTGTCGGAGAAGGTTGGTACGAGGTTGGTGACGGCGTTTGTGCAGGTCAGGACTGTCGCGCGGTGAAAAGTCGGGCCGTGACGACGGCGCGCCGGACATCGTCGCGAGGCAGTAGCCGCAGGGCGTGCTCGTGCACGGCGACATCGCCGGGGCACCGCTGCCCGAACGCGACGGCGTGCTCGGGTCGGTCGCTGCCGAGCACGGCGTTGCGGATGCCGACGTCGAGATGGGCGCGCCACTGTTCGACGCCCGGCAGATCCGAACCGGGCAGCAGCGGTCCGCGATACAGATACAGCGCGGAGGTGAGGTCGCCGCCCTCGATAGCGGCCAGCAGATCCACCGCGTCGCAGGAGACCGCACCGGTGAGCATGTAGCGCCGGTTCGCGATCTCGCCGCGGGTGGCGCGGCGCAGGTGCGACACATCGGCTTTGAGCGTGTTCAGCGACACCGACCGTTCACCGTAGACCGCGGCGTGCAGCTGTTCGGGGGTGTAGCCGTCGGGCTCGAGCGCCAGCAGCGCCAGGATCTCGAGTTGACGTGGCGGCAGCGGCACCGGTCGGCCGTCGCGCAAAAGTCTTGCCGCGCCGAGGCATTCGAGCCGTACACCCGGCGCGGGCGTCGGTGCTTCGGCGCGCAGCATCGTCTCCACAGCGGTGACCAGCGCGCGCACCGAGGTCATCACCATCGGATGCGAGCGTTCCCAGGTCGAGGACAGGTCGAGCACACCGACTGTTCGGCCGTCGGGGCCGTGGATGGGTGCGGAGTAGCAGACCCAGCCGTGCAGCGCGGCGACGAGATGCTCGGCGGAGAACACGGTAACGGCCCTGTCGTCGTGCAGGGCCAGGGATAAGCCGTTGGTGCCCATATGGCTTTCGTCCCACACCCCGCCGGGCGCGAAGTTCACCGCTTCCCCCTGGCGGCGCAGCGTGCGATCGCCCGCGGTCCACAAGATGGTGCCCGATTCGTCACTGACGACAGCGAGATAGCCCGACTCCTCGGCCATTCCGCGCAGCTGGCCCGCGAGTTCGGTGACGGGCCTGCGCAGCGGGGACTCCGACCAGCGGTCGCTGATGTCGCTGAATCCGGGAGCGACTTCGGTGGCGGGGTCGACGGTGTGCAGGGAGCGCTGCCAGGATTTGGCGACATCGTTGCGCACGGCACCGGTGTCACGGGGCAGCGTCAGGGGGCGTGAGGGTGCTGCCAGGCGGTTCCACTGCTTCTCGAGCTCGACCCGGTAGTCGGAGAGCCGTTCGGGCCTGTGCGGTCCGGCGATCGGGTATGGGGGCCTTCCTGCGTCCTCGGCCACGTTCACTCCCTGCTCGTCGGTGACGCACCGTTCCTGCGACGAGAATCGGTGTGGCGCTTACTGTCTATCAGCTCTGCCACCACCATGGGAACGTTTGTGCCGAGGACGACCAGGTCGCCGGTCGGTAGCCTGTCGCGTCGCCTTGACGTCGACTACTTGTTGAGGAAGATCCCGGCGATATCGGCGTTCTTGATCGGAGTGTCGACATTGCGCTGGGTCGCGCACAACAGGTCGACCTGCACGATCATCGAGTCGACCACGGTGCCCGCGGGTTCGTTGTCGTTGCCGGTCTGTTGCTTGATCGCCTTGGTGATGGTGATCCGCTTGGTGTTCGCGTCCTGGTTGACGTAGTCGCGGCAGCTCGTTTCGCCACCCTGGTTGAGCACTCGCTCGACCTCGGTGCAGCCGGTAACCAGTGCCGCCAGCACCGCGACGCCCACCGCGACAGCGCCGGTACGGGTGTTGGCGTGCATGGTTCCTCCTGGAATGGTTCGCTACGCGCACCTGCGCGTCGGTGACAGCTTAGGTGGTGGTGCTCAGGCGCGGTGGATCCGCAGGGGAACCCGCAGTTCAGCGGGGGTGAGCGAGCCGTGGTGGCCGACCATCAACGATTGCAGCGGTTCGGCGCCGGACCGCACGACACCGCCGTCGCCGCTCGCGATCACGACGAGATCGCCGATGCGTGCGGCGGCCTCCCGGGTGGGCGCCGGGCCGAACCAGCCCGCGTCGATCGCTTCGTCTCGGGTGCGTACCAGGAACCTGCTCCCGAGAACGCCTCGCCAGGTATCGGCGACCGAAGCACTCGCGTCGGTGTAGACGTGGCGGGCGCGTGGTTCACCGCCGAGTGCCAGGACGTTTTCCGGCAGGTGCGGGTGGGTGTCGAAGTCGATGCGCTCGACGAGTTCGACCATGCCGTGATCGGCGGTGACGATGAGCGCCGAGCGAGCGGGCAGCCGCGCCGCGATCTCGGCGGCGATCCGGTCGACATTGGCGAGCTCGAATCGCCACGCCCGGCTGGCGGGTCCGCGCGCGTGGCCGGTGGTGTCGAGTTCTGAATGATAGGTGTAGACAAGGGTTTTCGGTGCGCAGGTGAGGGCCGTCAGGACGCCGTCGACGAGATCACCGACCGAATAGGCGGTGCGGAATCCGCCGCCGCGCCACCCGGCCAGGGTCAGGCCGGAGCCGTCCTGGTAGCTCGGCGCCACCTGCACGGCGGCGATGCCCGCATCGGTCGCGCGCTCGAAGATGGTGCGGCGCGGCTGAATTCGGTCGGGCGGGTACGCGGTGAGCGCGTCCACCTTCGGCCCTGCGCCGGTGAGTTGCCACCGGAGCGAATTGAACAGGCGTTCTTCGCCGGGCAGACGCATGGTGTAACCGACGATGCCGTGCTCGCCCGACGGCAGTCCGGTGCCGAGGGTGGTCAGGCTCGTTGCCGTCGTGCTCGGAAAACCGGCATCGAGGGTCGCCTCGGGCAGGCTGGTCAGGAACGGCGCCGCAGTGGATTCGGCGGCCAGGGCGTGCGCGCCGAGTCCGTCGACGAGCAGCACACAGACCCGGTCGACATCGAGTTCGAGGCCGAGTCGGTCGGTATCGCCGGGTACGCCGAGGCAGGTCAGTACCGAGGGGAGTAGATCGGAGAGTGCGGCGGTGCCGTAACGCGGTGTCAGCAGAAGATCGTCGGTCACGCCTGTCCTGTTTCGAATCGGCTGATCAGCCCGTCGCGCAGGACGAACTGCCAGGTGGTTCGCATCGAACCCCACCGGCTGTTGGTGTAGTCGGCGGTGAGTGCGAGGCCGTCGTCGGAGTCGACCGTGTCTACGGCGAGATGCCCGTTGCTGCTGAAGATCTCGGCCTCTGTCCACTGTGCGAGATTGCGTTCGACACCATCATCGGACATGGTCGCGTCTTCGGTGAGCACACCGTAGAACTGGTCGGTGTCCTGCGCGTTGAGTGCGTCGACGAACGCCTCGACCACGGGATCGAGTTTCGCGGTGCCAGACATCGGGCCTCCTGCTCGAAACGGCTACGCAACGACAAACACGGTTCTACCCACTGTAGGTGAGTGCACACGCCGGGCCGACGGAATATCGGCGGCGCGTCAGGACGAACTCGGCGCGATCAGCGCGGTGAATGTGCGCATGATCGTGTCGACCAGCTCGGGCGCGTTGGTACCCATTTGTTCGCTGCGCTTCTCGAGATGACCGTCGAGCCACAGCGACGCCAGCCCGTGGGCCAGCCCCCACCAGGCGACGGCGAGGGTGTCGGCGCGGTCGGCGGGCAGTGCGCCGGTGGCGACACATTCGGCGACGGTGTCGACCAGCACGTCGAATGCGGCGTCACCGGCGGCGTGGGCATCGGGGTGCTTTTCCGGCTGGGACAGCTCAGGTCGGAACATGAGCCGGAACTGGGCGGGGTGATCGCGGGAGAACCGCACGTAGGCATCACCGAGTTCGGTGAGCGCGGCCAGCGGGTCGGCCGACGCCGCCCTGGCGGCGACCATGTAGGCGGCCAGCTGCTGGAAGCCGTCGATCGACAGGGCCGAGAGCAGCGCGGCGCGGTCGGCGAAATGGTGATAGGGCGCGCCACTGCTGACCCCGGCCTCTCTGGCGACGCGGCGCAGGCTCACCGCGGCCAGGCCCTCGCTCTCGATCAGGCGCAGGCAAGCCTGCATCAGCGTGGCGCGCAGGTCGCCGTGGTGGTAACTGGTGCGCTTCACCCTGCTGAGCGTAGGCGAGATTCCGGCCGGAATTGGCACTGGACAGGAAATCTATGCAGTGTTTAGATTAATTGAGCATCGCTTAGATGCGTGCTCCACCGAATCGACGGAATGGATGACCACCATGACCACTCGGGTACTCGTCACCGGCGCGACAGGTTTCGTCGCCGGCCACTGCATCGCCGAACTCCTCGAGCACGGCTACGCCGTGCGCGCCACCGTGCGCGATCTCGCCGCGCACGCCCGCCGCGCCCATCTCACCGAACTCGCCCGCCGCACCGGTGGTGACCTGGAATTCGTCGCGGCCTCCCTCGACGACGATGCGGGCTGGGCCGCGGCGGTCGCGGATTGCGACACCGTGCTGCACGTCGCGTCACCGTTCCCCGCCACACCGCCCGACAACGAGAAAGACCTCATCGAACCCGCGGTCCAGGGCACCCTGCGCGTGCTGCGCGCCGCCGCGGCCGCCGGTGTACGCCGCGTCGTGCTCACGTCCTCGGTCGCCGCCGTCGCCTATGGCCATGACGTGGACACGGTGCGCACCGAGGACGACTGGTCGGTGGTCGACCGCATCCCCGCCTATCAGAAGAGCAAGACCCTGGCCGAACGGGCGGCCTGGGAGTTCGTCGAATCCCTGCCCGCCACCGCCGGTCTCGAACTGGTGGTGGTCAATCCCGGCATGATCCTCGGCCCGCTGCTCGAAGCCCGGACCAGCACCTCTCACGAACCGGTCCGCCGCCTGCTCGCTCGCGACGTCCCGGGTTCGGTGAAGACCGGCTGGACCCCCGTCGACGTGCGCGACCTCGCTGTCGCGCATCGGCTGGCGATGGAAGTTCCCGAGGCGGCGGGCAATCGATACATCTGCGCGACCGACCCACTGTGGATGGGCGAGTTGGCCCGCCTGCTGGCCCGCGACTACGCCGCCGAGGGGTTCCGTGTCCCCACCCGGATCCTGCCGAACTGGGCGATCCGCCTCGTCGCGGTCTTCGACAAGGGCGTCCGCTTGACCGTGCCGGTTCTCGGCCGCACCGAACATGTCAGTGCGGACAAGGCCCGGCGCGAACTGGGCTGGACCATGCGCCCGATCGAGGACACCATCCGTGACACCGCCGACAGCTTGATCGCCTTCGGCATCGTCACCGCCCCCGACCGGCCCGCGAAGCCATCGCGTGTTCGGGTCTGAAGTCAACGCCATTCTTGGCGTTGCAGATCCAGAATCACCGGGTGCATCAAGGTCGAGACCTCGGGGTCGACCGGGCGCCGATCCGGCGGGAAGACGGTGGCCGCGGTGAGGGTGGCGGCGTCCAGGGAGCGCAGCGGGCCGGGGCTGCGCAGGGACGGGGTCGGGGCCACGGTGGCCGAGGCCAGCACGAAGCCCCAGTCGCCGAAGCTCGGGACGTCCACGTGGTAGGGGGTGGTGTGCAGACCCGCGGAACGCAGGGTGGCGTCGATGGTCCAGAAGGACCGCGGGGCGAAGAAGGGCGAGCCCGATTGGACGACCATGCGGGCGCCGGGCGCCAGTACATTGGCGGTCATCGCGTAGAACTCTTGCGAGTACAGCTTGGCCACCGAGGTCTGGTCAGGGTCGGGCAGGTCGACGATCACCGCGTCGAAAAGGCCTGGGGCGCTGCGTAACCAGGTGAACGCGTCGGCGTTGACCACCTCGACTCGCGGGTCGTCGAACGCATGGTCGTTCAGGCCGACCAGGCGGTCGTCGGTGCGGGCGAGGTCGATCATCGCCGGATCGAGTTCGACCAGTGTCACCTCGGCGATGTCGGGATAGCGCAGGATCTCGCGCAGCGCGAGGCCGTCGCCGCCACCGAGGACCAGCACCGACCGGTGCGGGCCGGACAGCACCGGGTGCACCAGCGCCTCGTGGTAGCGATATTCGTCGACCGAGGAGAACTGGAGTCCGCCGTTGAGATACAGCCGGGTATCGGTGGTGGCGAACGGGGAGAACGATTCGGTGAGCACGATCTGCTGATAGGGCGTGCGCGTCTGCCACACGATCGGGTGGGCGAACAGGGCCTGCTGCGCGGTCGCCTCGAAACGGTCGGCGTAGAGGTAGCTTCCGGTGAGGCCGCAGGCGACCGCGACGGTGGCGGCGATCAGGGTGTGGCGGGCGCCGCGCGTCATCTTGTCGCGGAAGAAGAAGAACGCCAACGCGAGTCCGGCGACGGCGTTAACGACCCCCACCACCAGACTGCCGCGGATCTGGCCGAACACCGGCAGCAGCAGGAACGGAAACGCCAAGCCGCCCAGTAGCGCACCCACATAGTCGGCCGCGAACAGATCGGCGACCGCGCTGCTGGCCTCCTGCTCGCGGATGTCCTGCAGCAACTCCATCAGCAGCGGAATCTCCGCACCGACGAGCATGCCGATCACCGCCGCCGCCAGCACCAGCGTGCCCGTATAGATATTGAGCCACGCGTAACTGGCGTACAGAGCGGCTACCGACAGCCCGCCGACCACGGCCAACGTCAACTCCACCGCCACGAAAGCGGCAGCGGCACGGGGCCGCAACGGTTTGGCCACCAGCGCGCCGACACCCATCGAACACACCATCACGCTCAGCGTGATCGAGGCCTGGGCGGCGGTGTCACCGATCAGATAGCTCCCGAGGGTGACCAGCGACAGCTCGTACACCAAACCGCATGCCGCGCACACGAACACGGTCGCCAGCAGCGCCGCCCTGGCCAGGCGGTGCCGCGGCATCAGGTCAGGCCCGCGGCCACCACCAGCGCGACCGCGATATGCGCCGACGCCGTGACCCACACCGCCGGATGCGGTTCCGCGTCGGCGACGACGGCCCGGAAGTCACCGGGAGTGAGCGCGTCGAGCAGCACGAACGCCACCGCCATCGCGGCCAGCCCGATCACGCCGTAGATCGCGCTCGCCAGCAGGGCCTCGGCGATCTTGCCCTCGGAGGTCCAGATGGCCACGGCCACGATGATCCCGACCCCGAACAGGTTCGAGGCGAGCAGGATCGCGGCATTGCGGTTGCGTTCGATCCAGATCTGGGCGCGCAGGTCGCCGGGGGTGAGCAGGTCGACGACGCCGAAACCGACGGCCATCAACACGATTCCCACCGCGGAATAGGCGAGCGCGGCGCCCGCGTCCGCCGCCAGGTCGGCGAGCATGAGTGTCCTCCTGTGTTGTGCGAGCGAGATGCCCGAATGAACTACTTGCCGCCGTTGTCGCTGCCGCCGCCGCGGTAGTCGCCTGCCGCCGAACCGCTGGTCCAGCCGTAGCCGCTGATGTGGCTGTGATGGCGGCGAGTGCCGTTGGACAAGCTGTCGACCAGGACGAGGGATCCACCGGCATGCGGTGACACCGCGACGAGATCCCGGTCGAATCGCAGATAGTGGTTGTCACCGGTATTGCGCTTGTCGCGCGGATCGGTCGCTTTCGCGATCGCGGCGGCCACCGCGGCAGGTGCGGCGGTGGCGAGGAACGCTAGACCGTTGTTCGCCTGATCGAGTTGTTGGGCTCGCCGATACTTCTCTGCGACGAATTCACGCGGATCCTCGTCCCGCGTGGCAACCACAACGACGACCACCGCCACGACTACCGCAACCACAGCGAGCAGGCTCGCGATGATCCACCGGGTGCGATTCATCGACTCGACCCCCCGTGCCCGGTGCGCCACACAACAGTCCGTGATGCGTTGATGACTGACCCTCCCCATCGAAAAATCTTGCCGGACTGTATCACCCAGGTAGGCGGACATACCGCATCGATTCGGACAATACGGATCCACGTCGGTCGCAACGCCGCGACCGAGGCCGCCGTCCACACCCTGGCCCGGATCCTCGCCACCGAACTCGGCCCACGCGGCATTCGGGTGTATCGGATCAATATTCGCCGAGCACGGTGGAGTTCTCAGCTGATCCTCGACGTGAAAACGGGAATCGCGGTACCGCTGGAGGCTCAGCAGATTGCGCGGGAGCTGATCCGGCGATCGCTATAAGTCAGGGCCTGCGCCACAGGAGGGTATAGCGCCACATGAGCCGCCGGCGCACCTCGGCGCCGGGCAGCAGATCGGTGGCCGCCGAGCGGATTTCGGTGAGAGTCTCCTGCGGTTCGCGCAGTGTCGCCGCGGGCCCACCTGCGGCCGCGCGGTGCCTGCGGTCGATTCCCCAGATCACGGGTAGCAGTGGGAGATAGTGGATATCGGCGAGGGGATGCATCTTCCAGAGACCCACCACAGCGAGGGTGCCGCCCGGCGCGACCAGGGTGCGTAATGCGGCCAAGCCCTCACGTAGCGGGACATGATGGAGGGTGGCTACCGCGGTCACGATATCGAAGGCTTGGTCGAGATCTCGGAAGTCGGCTTGTTCGAGGTGGACATTGGGTGCCGCGGGAGCGTTGTCGATGACCTGTCGGTCGATGTCGACGCCGAGAACTGCATCGCATCGGTCGGCGAGCTTTCGGGCGAGCAGACCGTCGCCACAACCGATGTCGAGCGCTGTGCGGGCGTTCGAGGGGACCTGATCGAGTACCCAGGGGTGGTAGCGGCTGTTGTGATTCCAGTAGGGGTCCGTCGGCATGACCCGTCAACGCGTCAGGTCTCGGATGGGTTCCGGAACTGGGTTGCGTCACAGGCTGTTTCGTGGACTATCGCCCCGATGCGTGGACGGACAACCACTCGGCGAACTGGGTGAGATCGTCGAGGACCACGTCCGCGCCCGCGGCCCACAATCCCTCGGCATCGTAGGGACCGGTGGTGACACCGACGGCCACCACACCGGCGGCCTTGGCGCCGCGCATGTCACCCGCGTGATCGCCGACGAAGACGTGGGCCGATTCCTCGCGCAATACATCGGCCTTCCCGGTCGACCACAGGTCGCCAGCGAGACGATCGATCTGCCAGCCGAGGTGATCGACGTGCAGTCGCGCGTGCGGCTCGAATTTCCCGGTGACGACCAGCGTCCGCCCACCGTCGGCGCGCACGGCGGCCAAGGCGTCGTCGGCCCCGGGTAGCGCGGCGATGTGGTCGACGACGTCCGGGTACAGCTCGCGGTAGCGAGTGACCAGATGGGGGATCAGGTCGTCGGGCGCGCCCGCGTCGCCCAGCAGTGTGGCCAGCGGCGGTCCGAGGTGCTCGGCGAAGTGCGAGCCGTCCATGGCGAGATCGAACTCGCGCGCGAGGGTGTCGATCGCCAGGGCGACACCCGGACGTGAGTCGATGAGAGTCATGTCCAGGTCGAAGCCGACGGTGAGGGTCACGCCGCCGAGCCTATCGCCGACCGTGCCCGACTCTGTCGAACGCGGTCCGAACCTGCCCCGAACTGCAGTGATTCACGTGGAACCCCGGCTGCACACGATGCCGAAAAAGGTTGGGGGAGTGCGGTGCCGCGAAGCATGATGTGCGTCATTGCATTTCGGTCCTACTGGTCGGTATTCGAAAGAATGGCAGGTCACGGCCGCATCGAAAGATGTTGGGCTACCGTGCTCCCCGGCAAACGACAGGGAGCGCAACGGTGCAGCGACTGCCGAACCGGTGCTCCGAATGGCCCTGCCCGGATTACCGTGGCGGGGTCGGCACCGGCACTCGTCGCGGGGCGCGACCCTAGATCCTGGCCGCGCCCCGCGGTATCAGCTACTCGCAGCGGCGGTGAACGGCGCGATCGACGGCACCGGCACCGGCCGCGATGGATGCGTCCACACGCCCTTGCGCTCCAGAATCGGCAGCACACCCTCGCCGAACCAGTACGCCTCCTCCAGGTGCGGGTACCCGGACAGGATGAAACTGTCGATCCCGATCGCGGCGTACTCGAGGAGGCGATCGGCCACCTCGGCGTGCGACCCGACCAGCGCCGTACCCGCACCACCGCGCACCAGGCCCACGCCCGCCCACAGATTCGGCGCGATCTCGAGCCCGTCGGTCCGCCCGTTGTGCAGCCGTGCCATCCGGCGCTGCCCCTCGGAGTCGCTCTTGGCCAGGTTCGCCTGCACCCGCTCGATCTCGCCCGGTGAGATGCCGTCGAGGAGTCGGTCGGCCTCCGCCCACGCCTCGGCGGCGCTGTCGCGGCTGATCACGTGGATGCGCAGGCCGAAGTCGACGGTGCGGCCCTCGATCGCGGCCAGGCCGCGGACCCAGTCCAGCTTCTTCGCGACCGCGTCCACCGGTTCGCCCCAGGTGAGGTAGGTGTCGGCGTAGCGGGCCGCGATCGGTCCGGCCGGACCCGACGAGCCGCCGAAGAACACCGGCGGAATCGGGTCGGGACGGGCGCTGAGGATCGCGTCCTGCACCCGCAGGTGCGCACCGGTGAAGCTGAACGGTTCGGTCCGCGACCACAGCTCTCGCACGATATGCAGGAACTCGCCGGTGCGGGCGTAGCGCTGGGTCTTGTCCAGGAAGTCGCCGTAGGCCTCCTGCTCGCGCTGCTCACCGCCGGTGACGACATTGAGCAGCAGCCGACCGGCGGAATGACGCTGGAAGGTGGCCGCCATCTGCGCGGCCAGGGTGGGGCTGGTCAGGCCGGGGCGCAGCGCGACCAGGAACTTCAACGTCTCGCTGGTCTGCACCAGCATGGCGGTGGTCAGCCAGGCGTCCTCGCACCAGGCGCCGGTCGGCGTGAGCACGCCCTCGAAGCCGTTGTCCTCGGCGGCGGCGGTCAGCTGATTGAGATAGCGCAGCGTGGCGGGACGATCACCGGACATGAAGCTGCCGTGTCCACCCGCCATCAGGCCGCGAGAGTCGCCGTAGGTGGGTAGGAACCAGTGGAACGACAGTCCGCGCTCGGTCATGTCCGCCTTTTTCGTTGCAGTGATGGGGCCCATCGATGCTGACCGGTGCGCCCGCCCTCGTCACGGATTCCGATCACCGTGCGCGCAACCCGCGCCGCGACTACACCGAACTAGACGTAACTATGCGAAACACGTAACCTGGAAGCAGGCTCGGGCGACGATGCTCGGGTCGGCGACCCTACGAAACGAGCTTCCTCAATGACGCGGCATGTCGACGTACTGATCATCGGCGCGGGCCTGTCCGGAATCGGCACGGCCTGTCACCTCTCTCGCGAGCAGACCGGACGCACCTACGCGATCCTCGAGCGCCGCGAGAACATCGGCGGCACCTGGGATCTGTTCAAGTACCCCGGCATCCGCTCGGACTCGGACATGCTCACCTTCGGTTTCGGATTCCGCCCCTGGATCGGCACCAAGGTGCTCGCCGACGGCGCCAGCATCCGTGACTACGTCGAGGACACCGCCAAGGAATACGGCGTCACCGACCACATCACCTTCGGCCGCAAGGTCATCCACCTCGCCTTCGATCGTGCCGCCGCGCTCTGGACCGTGACGGCCCAGATCGAGGCCACCGGCGAGGCCGAGACCTGGACCGCCAACTTCGTCGTCGGCGCCAGCGGCTACTACAACTACGACAAGGGGTACCAGCCGGAATTCCCCGGTCAGGCCGACTTCAAGGGTCGGATCGTGCACCCGCAGCACTGGCCGGAGGATCTGGACTACGCGGGCAAGAAGGTCGTCGTCATCGGCTCCGGTGCCACCGCGATCACGCTGATCCCGTCGATGGCCGATACCGCCGCGCACGTCACCATGCTGCAGCGTTCGCCCACCTGGATCCAGGCACTGCCGTCGGACGACCCGGTCGCCATCGGTTTCAAGAAGTCGCGTGTGCCCGACGCCGTCGCCTACCGGATCGGCCGCGCCCGCAACATCGCCCTGCAGCGCGCCAGTTTCCAGCTCTCGCGCACCAACCCCGAGCTGGCCAAGAAGCTGATGTTGGCCCAGGTGCGCTTGCAGCTCGGCAAGAAGGTGGACCTGAGCCACTTCACCCCCAACTACAACCCGTGGGATCAGCGCCTGTGCGTGGTGCCCAACGGCGATCTGTTCAAGGTGCTCAAGAGCGGCAAGGCCGATATCGTCACCGACCGCATCGCGACGTTCACCGAGAACGGCATTCTGACCGAGTCGGGCCAGGTTCTCGAGGCCGACGTCATCGTCACCGCGACCGGCCTGAACGTGCAGATCCTCGGCGGCGCCACGATGAGCATCGACGATGAGCCGGTGAAGATGAACGAGACGGTCGCCTACAAGAGCGTGCTGTACTCCGACATTCCGAACTTCCTGATGATCATCGGCTACACCAACGCCTCCTGGACCCTCAAGGCCGACCTGGCAGCCGCCTACCTGTGCCGCGTGCTCAACATCATGCGCGACCGTGGCTACACCACCTTCGAGGTGAACGCAGGCCCCGATGACTTCGCCGAGGAATCCCTCATGGGTGGCGCTCTCACCTCGGGCTACATTCAGCGCGGTAACGGCGAAATGCCCCGCCAGGGCGCGCGTGGCGCCTGGAAGCTGGTCAACAACTACTACCGGGACCGCACGCTGATGCACAAGGCCCCGATCGAGGACGGCGTGCTCCGGTTCAGCAAGACCGGCACCACCGTCAAGCCCGGCGCGAAGGTCGCCGGCGCCTGAACCTCGGCCGTTCATCGCGATGGGCCCCGCACGCTGGAGAAGCGTGCGGGGCCCATTGTTGTTCCCGGCCGCCCACGCGGCGGTCCGCCAGGTAATGGGCGACTTCCCTTCCGAACGAGTGCATGGCTTTGCCGATCGAGATAGAGTGCTCGACGGATCGGTGGGTGCGAAAGTTGCTGGGGGAGAACGTGATGTCCGATGGGAACACTGATACGTCGAACACTGGCAGCACAGGAATACTCGGGTATACCCGCGCAGAGTTTTGGGGGATGGTCGGCGCCCTCGTCGCTATTGTCGGCGTAGCAGTCGCCGTCCTCGCACTCTTTGTCGACTTCAAGCCGACTGTGAAGCCGCCGACTGCGATGCCGCCGAACCCGACGGTGACCTCGCCTCCTCCGTCCAGCACAATCGCGGACACGTGGGACGCTCGGCACAAGGCCATTGCTGCCGCATTTCCCCAACTGGTCGGCTCCGCTGGAGCACCGACCGGGTTCGGCGGCGCGACGTGTATCGAAAGCGACCCTCAGTCGTCGGAGAGTTCGTACTGGTTGACTGCGGGCGCCACAAGAATTCGATGCGAGGTCACCGGCAACGGCATGTTGTTCGATGTTATGGATGTGAGTGGGACGCGATCAGGCGGCGAAGGCAGTCAGGCCTTCGCCCAGCAGATTCTCGTCGACGCCGTACAGGAGCAAAGGGATCATCCGTCGGCTGGGCGAGGTCTGACAGTGACTACACGTCGCGGAGCCGGCGCCGACTCCACGAGTAGTCCGGCGTTCGTGGTGACCTCATTCCCCGCCGCCGACCCGCGCTCGCCTTACGTCGTGGTCGCCCGATGGGTCGGTCACTCGGCCGGCGACCTGATCGAGACCTGGTGGCGGACTGCCCCGCTGGGTTCGGCCTGAGAATTGGACCGCCGAACGTACTGGTCTGAACTCGGCCCGGCGAATTGTCAGCTCCTCCCGTACGATCGCGATCGAAGACACCGCCCGGGGAGATGAAGGAGGACGGTGTGGGATCTCGCCTACCGGCGACCATCCGTGACGCGGGGACGTGGCTGCGGCGGTTCGCCGCGACGACACCAGGTGCGATCGGGGTGGTCCTCGTCGTGACCACGGTGGCCTGTCTGGTCGCCGGATCGACTGCGGGGCAACAGCTCGACGCCAAGATCGTGCGCACCGAACAGGTGCTGGATCGGACCGAGCCGCTGGCCTTCGCCGCGCAGAGTCTGTATGTGTCGCTCTCGGCGGCCGACGCGGGCGCGGCGACGGCCTTCCTGTCCGGTGGCATCGAATCACCGCAGGTACGAGACACTTACGAGCAGGCGCTCGCCGAAGCCGCCGCCGCGCTCGCGGAAGCGACCGCCGGTGCCACCGCCGCGCAGACCAGGGCGATCGTGGCCCGGATCGCCGCCGACCTGCCGACCTACACGGGTTTGGTCGAGACCGCGCGCGCCAACAATCGGCAGGGGTTTCCGGTGGGGTCGGCGTATCTGCGCCAGGCCTCGGATCTGATGCAGATCTCGCTGCTGCCCAACGCCGAACAACTCAGCAAGGCCCGCTTCGCCGCCGTGCGTGAAGACCAACAGCGCATAGGCACACTGCCGTGGACGAGCATCGTGCTGTTGCTGCTCGTCCTGGCGGTGTGCGCGGTCGGGTCGATCGTGTTGTTGCGCCGGACGAACCGTCTGGTGAACACCGGGATGGCCATGGCCGGCCTGGCCGCCCTGGTGGCGATGCTGTGGACCGCGGGTGCCACCCTGACTGCCGCTCAACTGCTCGACAACGGGAGTTCCGGTGCCGGTGCGCGTGTGGAGAACCTGGCAGGGGCCCGCATCCTGGCCCAGCAGGCCCGCACCGACGAGACCCTGGCCCTGATCACCCGCGGCGACATCACCGCCACGGAGAAGGCCTTCCAGACCCACAGCGACGACCTGCGAGGGCGGCTCACCGCGGCCGGTGGCGGCGACTCCGATGCCGCACGCGCGCTGACGAATTGGAGCGCGGGCCACAACGCCCAGCGCACCGCCTACGAGAAGGCCGATTATCGCGGCGCGGTCAACCAGGCGATCGGCACCGGCCCCGACAGTTCGGCCACCAGCTTCGCCCGCCTCGACCAGGAACTGCGCGACGACCTCGCCCAGGCTCGTGACGACCTCCGCGACGGCGTCGCCGCCGCCGCAACGTCGTTGACCCTCAGCCCCTTCGGCACCCTGCTCCTGCTCCTGGCCGCGGCCGGCGCGGTGATCGCCGGACTGTGGCCACGACTCAAGGAGTTCCTGTGAGGCGTCCACTGCTGGTCGCGCTCGCCGCGGCCGTCGCGCTGATCGCGGGCTGCGCCGACGCGCCCGAACCATCGACCATCGACGCCACCGCCGTCGCTCCACCGCTGCCCGGCGCCGAAGCGATCACCTCGGCACCGACCGCCGACGGCGCCGGAACTTGCGATGCCGAAGCGACGCTGGCACCGACGACCCAGCCTCGACCGGGTGCGATGCCGGTCGGATCGGCGATGGCCACGATCGTCGCCAACGGCAGGCTGCGGGTGGGTGTCGATCAGAACACCTACATGTTCGGGTTCCGCAATCCGTCGACCGGCAGGCTCGAAGGTTTCGATATCGACCTCGCCAGGGAGATCGCGCGCGACCTGTTCGGTGACCCGGACAAGATCGAACTGCGTTCCGTCACCGCGGCCGACCGGATCCCGCTACTGCAGGAGAAGAAGGTCGACATGATCGTGCGTACCTTCTCGGCGACCTGTGAACGCCGCCGCGAGGTCGACTTCTCCAGCCTGTATTACCGTGCGGCGCAACGTATTGCGGCTCCACACGGCGCGGGCATCGTCAACGGGGCCGGGCTCGCGGGCAAGCGGGTGTGCGTGGCGAAGGGTACTACCGCCCCCGCACCGCTGTTCACCTTGCCGACGCCACCGGCCGTGCTCGGCGTGACCAACTGGACCGACTGTCTGGTCGCCCTGCAGCAGGGCGTCGTCGACGCGATCAGCGGTGACGAACCGATCCTGGCGGGGCTGGTCGCCCAGGACCACAATCTCGAGATCGTGGGCGACCCGATCGGCGTGGGCGCGTACGCGGTCGGCATGCCGCGTGGCAGTGACGAGTTGGTGCGTTTCGTCAACGGCGTGCTCGACCGCATCCGCAACGACGGCACCTGGCAGCGGATCCACGCCAAGCACCTGTCGACTCTCGGTACCTCGCAAGGCCCGCCGGTGCCCCGGTATGTCGGATGACCTGGCCGATGCTCGGCGTGCTCGAGATCGATCGTGAACTTGCCGGGCGAACAGCGGAATTGGCGAAAGTGACCACGACACTGCTGGAACTGGACCGCCACCCCGGCCTGGCACTGGTCCGCCGCTACCCGCCGACGGGGGAGACCGCACGCCGCTGGGCGCCGGTGGAGAAGGCGCTGGGTGAACTCTGGGAGGACCTGGGGCGGGTGCGTGCCATCCTCACCGAAGCCGAGACGGAGCGTGGGGGACGCGGCAAGATCGACGACCGCGCACGCGGGCGGCTCACCGAGCTGCTGCGTGGGCGCCCCCACGAGGTGGCGAGGATCCCGATTCCCTTGGCACAGCGCGGTCTCACCGGCCCCAGCGAGACCATCGTGACGGTCGGTATCGCCGATTGTCTGGACCGGATGCGCGCCGCGTTCGCCTTCGTCGCCCCGTTCGCCGACGAGATCGCGGCAGTCGACGGGCAGGTGCTCGGTGCGCTCGCCCCGCTGCAACAGCGCGTCGAACGAGCCCGCGGCGCGCTGGACGCGGCCACCGAGCCACTGGCCACCCTCCTGCGGCGCGCAGGCACCGACCCGCTCGGCTTCGGACCGGGGGAGATCGACACCGCGCTCGCCTCGCTCACCGCGCTGATCGACACCGAATCCGCCGCCAGGAGCGAACATCTCGCCGTTGCCGCCGACCTACCCCGCGCCGTCGCCGCCCTGCGCGTACGGCTGGCCGACCTCGGCGAACTCCAACACCGCGCCGACGACACCACCACCCAGGCCCGGCACAAGATCATGACCGGCGAGCTGCCCGACGGCGGCGAACCGGCCGCCAGGTTGCGCGCCGAACTCGACACTCTCGGCGATACGCCCGACCGCCCGACGGTGGAACATCTCCTCGCGCTGCGCGTGCGCGCCGACGGCGCCACCGAAAAGGCCACGCAGCGAGATGACTTGGCGCGTGGGCTGCTCGATCGCCGCGCTGAACTACGCGGCAGGCTCACGGCCTACCGTGCCAAGGCCGCTCGGCTCGGCGTGAGCGAGGACCGTGATGTGCTCGCCGCCGACCGGATCGCGGCCGGTCTACTCACCCGCACACCGTGTGATCTGGCCGCGGTCACCCGGGCGGTCGCGGACTATCGTTCGATCATCGGGGAGAAAGCGGGGCGGACAGCATGACTTGTAGTGAATCGGGGTGCGGCGGCACGATCGAAGACGGCTACTGCGCACTGTGCGGTACCGCGCCCGTCGCGAGCGCACCGCCGGCACCGCGGGCCCGCGCCGCGGGCAACGGCCGATCGGGGCGCACGACAGCGCAACCGCGCAGCGGGAACGGTCAGGCGCCACCGGCGCCCGTTCCGGTTCCCGGTGCCTGTGGTGAACTCGATTGCGGCGGCACGATCGTCGACGGTTACTGCGACACCTGCGGTACCGCTCCGGCCACGGTGACGGGCCCGATGCACAGCCCGTCCGCCTCGACGGTCAGTGCGAGCGGACGCACCTCGAGTCGCTCGGTCCGGACCCGTTCGGGCTCGGCCCGTTCGGCCGCGCGCGGCAGGCTCGGCGCCGGTCTCGTCGAAGTACCACCGGTCCCGCGCGTCGACCCGGTCACGGCCGTGCTCGTCGACCCCCAGGTGCCCGAATCCGACCGCTTCTGCGGCCGGTGCGACAAGCCCGTCGGCCGGGGCCGAGCAGGCGTTCCCGGTCGCACCTCCGGGTTCTGCCCGCACTGCGGCACCCGCTACTCGTTCGTGCCACGGTTGCGCGCAGGCGATCTCGTCGGCGGCCAGTACGAGGTGGCGGGGGCGCTGGCCCACGGCGGGCTGGGCTGGATCTATCTGGCCACCGACCGCGCCGTCAACAAGCGCTGGGTGGTCCTCAAAGGCCTGATCGACACCGGCGACGCCGACGCGCTGGCCGCCGCGCTGGCCGAGCGCCGCTTCCTGGCCGAGGTCGACCACCCCAATATCGTCAAGATCCACAACTTCACCGAACACGCCGACGCCGACGGCGAGCCCGTCGGCTACATCGTCATGGCCTACGTCGGCGGCACCTCGCTCAAGCAGATCCTGCGCGCCTACCGCGCCGAAACTCAACGCTATCTGCCACCCGCGCAGGCGATCGCCTATGTGCTGGAGATGTTGCCCGCCCTCGGCTATCTACACGCTCGTGGCTGGGCCTACTGCGATTTCAAGCCCGACAATGTGATGCAGACCGAGGAACGTCTCGAGCTGATCGACCTCGGCGCGGTCATCGCGATGGACGACCGCACCAGCCCCATCTACGGCACCCTCGGCTACCAGGCACCCGAGATCGCCGAAACCGGGCCGACGGTCGCTACCGAGATCTACACCGCGGGCCGCACACTGGCCGTGCTGATGATGCGCGTGCCCTCCGTGGACGGCAAACTCGGCCCGATCCCCGGACCCGACGCCGAACCGCTACTGGCCGAACATGATTCGCTGCACCGATTGCTGCAGCGGTCCACCGACCCCGACCCACTGGCTCGGTTCGCGTCGATGAGTGAGATGGCCGACCAGCTCACCGGTGTCCTGCGTGAAGTGCTGGCCACCGGCGACGGCATCCCTCGCCCCGGCATGTCGAGCCAGTTCGGTCCCGCCCGTGCTGTTTTCGGCATCGACAGCGTCACACCCGAGCCTGCCGCCCTCCTTACCGGCCTGCCTGCCCCGCTGGTCGACCCCGGCGACAGCGGCGCCGCCCTGCTCGCGACCACCGACGCCGCGACCCCGGCCGAACTCGAGCAGGCACTCACCGCCGGACTGCGCGCGGTGGTCACCGGATCCAGCGAATCGGTCGAGATCCCGCTGCGGCTGGTGCGTGCCGAGCTCGAAGCGGGCGACGCGGCAGCGGCACTGACCCGTCTCGCCGCCTTGGACGCCGAGCTCGAATTCGACTGGCGCCGCGTCTGGTATCGAGCCCAGGCCGCCCTGCTGAACGGCGACTATGCTGCTGCCGCAGCGGATTTCGAGTCGGTCTACGACGCGCTGCCCGGTGAACCCGCCCCGAAACTCGCCATGGCGGCCACCCTGGAACTCGCCGCCGAGGCCGCCCGCGGCGAGAATCCGGACACCGGGGCCGTCGAGCTCAGCCGTGCGCCGGCGCTCTACGAAGTGGTCTGGCGCACCGACCACACCTTCCTGTCCGCCGCGTTCGGTGCCGCGCGACTGCGCCGCACCAGCGGCGACCGCACGGGCGCGGTAGCGGTCCTCGACCAGGTCGACCGCACCTCCTCGATGTTCACCGAGGCCCGGGTCTCCGCCGTCGAAACCCTGCTGGCGCACCGTGATCCGGCCGACCTCGACGAAGCGCTGCTGCGCCGGACCGGCGAGCGCGTCGACCAACTGCGCCTCGACTCGCGCAAACGCACCGCGCAGGTGCGCATGTTCGTCCTCGAGGCGGCACTGAACTGGATCCGGTCGGGGCAGCGGCCGAGCACACCAGGCAAGCTATTGGACGTGGAATTCACCGAGCAGGGCGTGCGGACGGGGTTGGAACGATGCTTGCGGACACTGGCGCGCGAGGCCGACGACATGTGGACCCGATTCGTCCTGGTGGACCAGGCGAACTCGGTGCGCCCCAGGACCACCCTGTGACGGCGCCGGGTTGTCCCGATTGCGCCGGCTCGGCGCGGTCGGGACACCGCTTCTGTGAGGGCTGCGGTCGCGAGCTCGGCGTGCGCAAAGTCGCACTGCCCGTCCATGATCCGGTCGCGGTGCCGCAGTGCTCGACCTGCGGTGAACGCCGCTACGAGGGCGGCTACTGCGTCAAGTGCGGCAGTCCCAAGCCCATGCCGGATCGCTTCGAGGAAGATCTCGGCGCGGTGTATGTCCTCACCGACCGCGGAATCAGCCACTCCCGCAACGAAGACGCGGTCGCGGCCGCGGTGCGCGAGGGCGACGGCATCCGGGTGATCGTGGTCAGCGACGGCGTGTCCACCTCCCAGGATCCGCAAGCGGCCTCCGGCAATGCCGCCCGCACCGGCGTCGACGCCGCCCTGGCGGCCCTGGCCGAGGGCCGAGCCGATTCCGACGCCGCGATGGCCGGTCTGGCAGCGGCGACCGCGGCGGTGCGCGGCATGTCACGCACGCCCGAGTACGCGCCGTCGTGCACCTACGTCTCCGCGATCGTGCGCGAGACGAGCCTCGGCACCGACATCACCGTCGCCAATGTCGGTGACAGCAGGGCCTTCTGGCTCGCCGCGGGCGATCCCACCGCCTCGCGCCGACTCAGCGTCGACGATTCGTGGGCCCAGGCCCTCGTCGACGCGGGCGCACTCGACGAGACCGCCGCCATGAACGACCCGCGCGCCCACACCCTGTTGCGCTGGCTCGGCGCCGACGGCGGCGAAGCGCCGTGGTCGGCGAACTGCCTGCAACGCATGCTCGCCACCGAACCGGGCACGCTGCTGCTGTGCAGTGACGGACTGTGGAACTACCTGCCAGAGGCGGTCGCGCTCGCCGGTTTCACCGTCGAGACCTCGCCGCAGGCCGCCGCTCGCGCGCTCGCCGACTTCGCCCTGAACAGCGGGGGCAGCGACAACATCACGGTCGCGCTGGCTCCGGTGCCGGTCGCCGTATCGCACGAACCAGGAGTGTCATGAGTTCCCCTGAGACAGCCGGTATCTCGATCGCCGTAGACCAGAACGAATTCCTCGCCGAAGGTGCGAGCGTGGTGGACGCGGTGCTGACGGTGACCACCGGCCCCGAACTCGCCGCCGTCGCGGCACCGCCGCCGCGGCTCGAGATCCTGATCATCGACTGTTCCGGTTCGATGGGTAACAAGCGCAAGTTCGAGAACGCGCGCAATGCCACCCGCACGGCCCTCGACGAGATCCCCGACGGCACCGCGTTCGCCATCATCGAGGGCACCGAATCGGCCCGGATGATCTACCCGACCAACAACAGCATGTCCGCGCCCGCCGACCGCGCGCACCGCGGCTCGGCCCGTCGGGCCCTGGATCGGTTGCGTCCCGACGGCGGTACCGCGATGGGTTCGTGGCTGGCGCTGGCCCGCCAGGTCGCCGCCGCGCACCCCGGCGCGCAGGCCCACGCGATCCTGCTCACCGACGGCAAGAACGAACACGAGACCCCACAGGAACTCGCGACCGAACTCGACCGTGCCGAAGGGCTTTTCGTCTGCGACTGCCGCGGTGTCGGCGACGACTGGGTTGCCGAGGAACTGCGCAAGATCGCCTCGAAACTGTCCGGCGACGCGAATATCGTCGCCGATCCGAAGGACCTGGCAGGCGACTTCGCCGCGATGATGCGCTCGTCGGCCGCCCGGGTGATTCCGGAACTGACACTGAAGGTCTGGACCCCCGCTGGTGCACGGGTGCGGATGGTCAAACAGGTCTCGCCGGTGCTCGAGGATCTGACCGGACGCCGGACCGACGCCGGTGCGCAGGTGGGGGAGTACCCGCTGTCGTCGTGGGCCGCCGAGGAGCGCGAGTACCACGTGCAGATCGAACTGGAACCCGCCGCACCGGGCCGGGAGAAGCTGGCAGCGCGGTTGAGCGTGCTGGCCGGTGACGACATCCTCGGCCAGGGCCTCGTGCGCGCCGTCTGGACCACCGATTCGACCCTGTCGACCCGCATCAGCACCCGCGTGGCCCACTACACCGGCCAGGTCGAACTGGCCCAGGCCGTCCAGGAAGGTTTGGCGGCCCGCCGCAACGGCGATGTCACGACCGCGACCGCGAAACTGCGACGCGCGGTGGAACTGGCCGCCGCTTCCGGCCACGAATCCACCGCCAAACTGCTGCGCGGTGTGGTCGAAGTCGAGCACGACGGCACCGTGAAGCTGCGCGGCCAGGTCGCCGCGGCCGACGAACTGGCCCTCGACATCCGCTCGACGAAGACCGCCCGGGTGCGGCCGGAGGGCGGCTGACATGCCGATGTGCGCGGACGGACACCAGTCGCGGTCGACCGACTACTGCGATGTGTGCGGATCGGCACTCGACGGCGCGCCCGCGCCCGATCCGGCGGACCTGCGCCTGTGCCCCCACTGCCACGCGCCGACGAGTGGGCGCTTCTGCGAGGGCTGTGGCCACGATTCAGCACTACCACCTGCGGCCACGTCGCGAGCCGGGGATCGACCGGCAACTGCTGACCCGTTCCGGGCCGGTGCGCGACCCGACCCGGGTGACCCGTCGCAGGCTGGTGCGCAATCGGACCCCGCCGGTTCCGCACGGGAGGGCGCGCGACTCGATCTGTCGAGCACAGCTGCGTCGGCCGATCCGACATGGGCCGGTGCCCGACCCGATCATCGGGGCGGTTTCGACCCCACTCAGATCGCGACCGCCGCGACCCCGGACAGCGGCCGGCCCAGGATGTGGGTCGCTCGGATCTTCGCCGACCGCGAGTTCTACGCGCGCGTCCAAGCCCGCAAGGGGCCCGATGCCGAACGTGTCGAATTCCCGGACTTCTATCCGGAGCGCCGGATCATCTTGCGTGGCAACCAGTTCCTGATCGGAAAACGATCGGCCTCGCAGGGAATCGTGCCCGAGATCGACCTCGGCATCGCCCCCGCGGATATCGGAGTCTCGCGCGCGCATGCGATGATCCAGGTCGATCAGGGCGGCGCGCTCACCATCACCGACCTGGGTTCCACCAACGGGACCAGCCTGGACGGCGCCGAAACACCGATCACTCCGCAGCAGGCGGTCGCCGTGCGCGAAGGCAGCCGGATCCACGTCGGCGGCTGGACCACCATCGCGATCACCGCGGAACCGTAGACGCAGCTGTTCACCAAACGTAGGGTCGGGGCCATGACGAAGTTCGACGGGAAGACCTGCCTGATCACCGGTGCCGCCAGTGGCCTCGGCCGCGCCACGGCGTTCGCGGCGGCCGCCAAAGGGGCGTCTCTCGTCCTGACCGACATCACCGCCGACGCGCTCGCCACCACCGCCGCGGAACTGCGCGCGACCGGAGCGACGGTGCACCTCGCGCACGCGGCCGACGTCAGCGACCATTCCGCGGTCGTCGGCCTCGCCGCCCACACCTTCGAAGCGGTGAGCGGAGTCGACATCGTCATGAACGTGGCAGGCATCGCCACGTGGGGCACCGTCGACAAACTCACTCCCCAGCAGTGGCGCCGCACCGTCGACATCAACCTGATGGGCCCGATCCACGTCATCGAGGAGTTCGTGCGCCCGATGATCACCGCGGGTCGCGGCGGACACCTGGTGAACGTGTCCTCGGCGGCGGGCATCTTCGGCCTACCGTGGCACGCCCCCTACAGCGCCACCAAGTTCGGCCTGCGCGGGGTCTCCGAGGTCCTGCGTTTCGACCTGCGCCGCCACAAGATCGGCGTCAGCCTGGTCTGCCCCGGCGCGATGGCCACCCCGATGGCCGACACCATCGACATCGCGGGCGTCGACCGTGACAATGCCGCGCTGCAGAAGGCGATCGGACTGTTCATGCGCCACGCCGTCACCCCCGACCAGGCCGCCACCGCGGTGATCAAGGGTGTCGAGCGCAATCGCTACTGGGTCTACACCTCCCGCGACATCCAGTTCGCCCACTGGGGCCAGCGCTACTTCCCGTACGGCTACACCCTGGCCATGCGCGGCCTGAACAACGCGATGACCAACTACGCCGACAAGAACGCCCTGGTCCGCTAGGCGTACCTCCGCCTTCGCTCCGGCCGTGCGCGGAAAGGAACGCCGGCGCGTCTGTGCCTGTTAGACGAGGTCGCTGGGGTCGGTATTGGCCCCGCACAGGATCACGCAGACCCGTTCGCCGGGTTCGGGCCGGTAGACCGGGCCCGACCCGGTGTCGAGCAGCGCCGCCATCGCGGTGGCCGCGCCGTTCTCGACGACGATACGGTGCGAGCCCCACAGCTGCTGCCTGGCCGCGCGGATCGTCTCGTCGGGTACCAGCAGCGAACGCACACTCGGATGCTGGGCCGCGGTCAAGGCCATCGCGGACACGTTCGGCGCGCCGAGGGAGTCCGAAGCGATCGAGTCGACGGTGACATCCACCGGGTGACCGGCTTCGAGCGCGGCATTCAGCGATCGACAGCCCTGTGGTTCGACGGCCACCGTGCGAATCCCGAAATGCTGTGCGGCGACAGCTGTTCCCGTGAACAACCCGCCGCCACCGACGGCGACGAGCACCGTATCCAGAGCAGGAATCCGCGCCTGGATCTCGCGCATCAGCGTGCCCGCGCCCGCCGCGACGAGCGGATGGTCGTAGGCATGGGCGGCCAGCGCACCGCTGGTCTCGGCGAACTCCCGGCACGCGGCCAGCGCCTGTTTGTACTCCGGACCGATCAGTCGCACCTGTGCGCCGTAGTCACGAAGTCGACCGATTTTGACCGGGGGAGCGGTCTCGGGCAGAAACACCGTCGCGGGTACCCCCGCCTCGCGCGCCGCCCACGCGCACGCCAGCCCCGCATTGCCACCCGAGGCGATCGTCACACCCGCGTCCGGCAACGTCGCGGCGGCGGCGTGCGCACGCACGAAATTCTGCGCACCACGCGCTTTGAAAGTGCCGGTGAACTGCAAGAACTCCAGTGCGAACCAGAGCGGATCCGGGCCGGGCCCCGCGGGTGCGACGGTGATCGGGCGAACCAGTCCGTCGATGCGCGCCGCAGCGGCTTCGATGTCAGCAAAAGTCGGGGTCACGCCCTCGACTATGCCATCGGATCGGCACCGCTCAACCGCCTGTTGACCGGGCGAATTGTTACAACGGGTTTACGCCGGGGCCAGTCTGGGTACATAACAGATCGGTAACAAGCTCGAAGGCGGGTAGTCGTGTCGGTCTGGGGACGCGAAACCCCCAGTGCACCGGCACACGCCCGGCGTGTCAGCAAAGGATGTGCACACACATGAGCGCGAACCTGATGATTGTGGACGACGATGTCCAGATGCGTGGTGACCTGCGCCGCGCGATGGAAGACGAAGGGTATGCCGTAGCCGAGGCAGGCGTGCCCTCCGACGCCCTCGATCGGCTGCGAAACGACGGGCCACCCGATCTGATGATCGTCGACCTGATGCGCGGCGAGGCCGATGGCTTCGACTGCATCAGGGAGATCCGTCGTGACCACGACGTGCCGATCATCGTGATCAGCACCCGGTACGACACCCACGACGTGGTCGCGGCCCTGGAGGCGGGGGCCGACGACTTCGTGAGCAAGCCGTTCGAAATCAAGGAGATCACCGCCCGGATGCGCGCGCTCCGCCGTCGCGCCCGCATCACCGCCGATCGCGACACGACCCCCGAGGCCGTGCTCGACGCCGATCCGCATGCTCCGCTGGTGCTCGCGGCCGACGCGGGCGCGGTGCGCCGCGGTACCGAGGAGATCCACCTCACGGTCACCGAATTCCGGTTGCTGTGTGAATTGGCGGAGACCCCCGGACGGGTGCTGAGTCGATCCGTGCTGCTCGAAAGAGTCTGGGATCAGGGCTTTTTCGGTGACGAGCGGATCGTCGACGTCCACGTGCGACGGCTGCGCACCAAGATCGAACGCGACCCGTCCGACCCGCGCATCGTGGTGACCGTGCGTGGTCTCGGGTATCGCCTCGACGTGCAGTCGCAGTAAACGATTCGTCATACAACCGCAAAGAGCTCGACACAAAGACCGCAAAGTCGGCTGGGCACGTTAGATGTATGACAACGTCCACCATGTCCATCGAGCCGGCCGCCAGTGCGGCGGGCCCTGGTTCGGAAACGAGATTGCGTCATCCGCGGCTGGGCGACGGTGCCCAGCTGTGGCGGATCGCCCGCGATTCGCAGGTACTCGACGTCAATTCCAGCTACGCGTACCTGCTGTGGTGCCGCGATTTCAGCGCGACCTCGCTGGTCGCGGAAATTGATGGTCAGCCCGTCGGGTTCGTCATCGGATATGTGCGTCCGGAAGCTCCGGACACGCTGTTCGTCTGGCAGATCGCCGTCGACGCGCAATGCCGTGGCCGCGGCCTGGCCGGCGCCATCCTGCACGCGCTGCTCGATTCGGTAGCACAGGCGGGCATCACCACGCTGGAAACCACGATCTCACCCGGAAACACGGCCTCACATGCGCTGTTCTCCGCGGTGGCCAGGGAACGCGGTGCCGATTTGCGCACCGAGGACCTATTCGAAGAAAACGATTTCCCCGATTCACACGAGGCCGAGCTGCTGTATGTGATTTCACCGGCTCAGCGCCAGGAGGAACGACGATGATCACGACCACCGACACCAGCATTTTCGAGGCAATGGAATCGAATGTGCGCGGATACTGCCGTGACTGGCCGGCCATCTTCAGTACCGCCGAAGGCGCCTGGTTGCGCGACGAGCAGGGCCGCGAATACCTCGACTTCTTCGCAGGCGCAGGCGCGTTGAACTATGGACACAACAACCCGATTCTGAAAAAGGCGCTGCTCGACTACATCGGCAGCAATGGCATCACCCACGGTCTGGATATGTCGACCGTGGCCAAACGCGAATTGCTCGAGACCATCCGCGACAATCTGCTGTCGCCGCGTGGGCTCGACTACAAGGTGCAGTTCCCTGGCCCGACGGGCGCGAACGCCGTCGAGGCCGCGCTCAAGCTGGCCCGCAAGGTCACCGGTCGCAAGACCATCTTGAGTTTCACCAACGCCTTCCACGGCATGACCCTCGGCGCGCTGTCGGTCACCGGCAACGCCGCCAAGCGGGCCGGTGCCGGTGTGCCGCTCGAGCACTCCACCCCGATGCCCTACGACGGCTACTTCGACAACACCATCGAGGACTTCGGCTGGATGCAGCGCGTCCTCGACGACAGCTCCTCGGGTTTCGATCGTCCCGCCGCGGTGATCGTGGAGACCGTGCAGGGCGAGGGCGGCGTCAACCTGGCCCGCGCCGAATGGCTGCGCCACCTGGCCGGACTGTGTGCCGCGCGCGACATCCTGCTCATCGTCGACGATGTGCAGATGGGTTGCGGTCGCACCGGCCCGTTCTTCTCCTTCGAGATCGCCGGTATCACCCCCGACATCGTGACGCTGTCCAAGTCGATCGGCGGCTACGGACTGCCGATGGCGCTGGTGCTGCTCAAGCCCGAGCACGACCAGTGGGCGCCCGGTGAGCACAACGGCACCTTCCGCGGCAACAACCCTGCCTTCGTCACCGCGACCGCCGCCCTGCGCGAGTACTGGACCGACGACAAGCTCGCCCAGCGCACCGCCGAGAACGGCGCCTACGTCGGCCGCACGCTGAGCGCGGTCGCGCAGCGGCACGCCGGGGTGACCACCCGTGGCCGCGGCATGGTGCACGGCATCGTCTTCGACGACCCGTCGCAGGCGGGCAAGGTGTGCCGCACCGCGTTCGAACAGGGTCTGCTGGTGGAGACCTCGGGTTCGATGGACGAGGTCGTGAAGCTGCTGCCGCCGTTGACGCTGGGTACCGACGAACTCGATCAGGGCCTGTCGGTGCTGGTCTCCTCGATCGACACCGTCTGTGGTGGTGCCGCATGATCGTGCGCACCACCGAAGAGATCACCGGCACCGAACGCGATGTGGCAGGGCCGGGCTGGCGTAGCAAGCGGATCGTGCTCGGCGGCGACAGGGTCGGGTTCTCCTTCCACGAGACGACGATCGAGGCAGGCACCGTCCACGAGTTCCACTACCAGAATCACGTGGAGGCGGTGTGGTTGGTCGAGGGTGAGGGCAGTTTGCTCGATCTCGACAATCAGACGGTCTACCCGCTGGGGCCGGGCTCGATGTACCTGCTCGACGGCCACGAACGCCATCAGGTCACTGCCCGCACTCAGTTGCGAATGCTGTGTGTTTTCAACCCGCCGGTTACCGGCCGCGAGGTACACGATGAGAACGGGGTGTATCCGCTGATTATCGAGGAGGATGCCGCCAGTGCCTGATCAGCTCGACCGCTACCCGACCCGGCTGTCCGAACCTGCCCCGCATATCGAACGCACCGATCCGACAGTGTGGGGCACGCTGAGCTCACCCGAGCTGGCCGGTTTCGACACGAACGGCTTCGCGACGATTCCCGACCTGCTCAGCCCCGACGAGGTGGCCGCGTTCGGCGCCGAGGTCGGCCACCTCGCGGGCGACCCGCTGCTCTACGGGGACGAGCGGGTGATCGTGGAACCCGTCGCGGGGCAGGTGCGTTCGGTGTTCCAGGTGCATCAGCTCAGTAAACCGATCGCGGACCTGGTCGCCGAGTCGCGGATCGCCTGCCTCGCCGAGCAGATCCTCGGTTCGGCGGTGTACCTGCATCAGACCAGGGTGAACTACATGCCCGGTTTCGGTGGTAGCGGTTTCGGCTGGCATTCCGATTTCGAGACCTGGCACGCCGAGGACGGCATGCCCGCCCCGCGCGCGGTGAGTCTGTCGATCGCGTTGACCGACAACTACCCGTTCAACGGCAGCCTGATGTTGATGCCCGGTTCGCACCGCACCTTCGTGCCGTGCCTGGGCGAGACGCCGAGCGGTCACTATCGGGAGTCGTTGCGCGAGCAGCGGATCGGAATCCCGACGGCGGACGACATCACGTTCCTCGCCGCCCGCTACGGCATCACCCAGTTCACCGGGCGGGCCGGTTCGGCGCTGTTGTTCGACTCCAACATGATGCACGGTTCGTCGAACAACATCACCCCGTTCCCGCGCTCGAACATCTTCCTGGTGTTCAACAGCGTGGACAACGCACTGACGGAGCCCTTCGCGGCACCTCATCGCCGCCCGCGACACATCGCCGCCCGCGACTTCACCCCGCTGCGTGAAGTCCCGTCGGAAACTGTTGCCGTACTGGCGGATCAGGTGCCCTAGGGCTGTTCGGACAATGCGGAGAGGGAGGCCGCCGCCCGCGGATCGTCGTGGGCGGCGGCCTTCCACCATTGTTCGGCGGCGGCGCGCTCGCCCTGCCGCAGGAGCAGGGTGCCCAGGTCGTAGGCGGCCCCGCTGTGGCCCGCCTGTGCGGCCTGGGTCCACAGTGCGCGGGCCGAATCGTGTTCACCGCGTTCGTGCATGGCGGTTCCGAGATCGTGGAGGGCGCCGCCGACACCTTGGTTGGTTGGTTGCGGGAGAGTCGGTGGGTCAGCGGGTGCGATGGTGACGGGCGGCGGGGGATTCACGGTGGGGGATTCGGGTCCGGTGGAAACCACCGGGGGAGTTGCTTCGGCATGGCCGGTCGGCTCGGCTGACCTGGCGGGTGGGATGGGGTTGGCCGGTTGGGCCGGGCCCGTGCTGAGCTCGACGACGAGTTCGTTGAAATCGGGTGTACCGGGCCCGGTGCTGCACCACAGCGTCGATGCCCCGTCGGGGAGCAGGTCGACGACCATCCCGTAGTTGCCCGTCCAGGACTGATGGGTGCCCGACTCGGCCACCCAGACGGGTGTGAGCGTGAACAGCGCGTCGGGTGCGTCCGCTGTCACCGAGATGTCGATGCCTCCGGCGAGGGCTTCGTACCAGATGTCGACGCCCGCCAGCGATTTCCCGTTCAGATTCACGTGCCCGTCATGGACGGAGAGTCCTAGACCGAGGCCCGTCACGTCCTCGGGCGCCATGACGGACAGCGCACGCAGATGCACCGCCGTCGTCCCGGCGGGTAGCGCCTCGGTATACATCGGATACACCGCCGCACCACACCATTCGATCGGATCGGCGCCGTGGTAGCGCTGATCGAGCGGCACCGGTTCGCCAGGGCGTTGCGCGCCGGGATCATTCATCGGTGGCACCCACACTTTCCGCTGTCGAACCCCCTCGCGGTGCCAGACGGTCCGCGGTTGCGCGCTACACCGTACTCGCCTCTACGCGCAGCCGTGGCTGATTCTCGGCTACATCGCCGCTGATTGCAACAACGCCCCGGCGACTCCTGTCGACCGGGTCCGGAACTGTGTGTCCGGATGTCGGGCAAGGGAATTCGCCGGGGCGTAACCAGACTGATCGGGCGTGGGTGTCAGACGGCGACCGACTCGCCGATCTCCTCCTCGACCGTGGCAGCCGCGATCGGCTTCGGCGCGTGGCGTGCCTCGTGCCTGCCCGCCACCACGACGAGCGCAACGCCGACCGCCAACCAGGCGAACAGGCCGAACAGGCGGGCGCCGAATCCGGCACCACCGTCGAAGTAGAGCAGGTTGCGCAGGCCTTCGACGAAGTCGGCGCCGTTCCAGAACGAGTGCAGCGCACCGAAGAAGCCGTTCTGGAGTTCGGGCCCGTAGACGCCGCCGGAGGTGGTGAAGTTCAGCATCACGAACAGGGTGATCAGGGCCAGGGTGGTCCAGCGCTTCAAGAAGGTGTGCAGGCCGATGCCGATTCCGATGATGCCCGAGGTGTAGAGCCAGGCAATGCCGAACACGCTCGCGAAGTCGCTGTCGATCACGCCGAAGACCGGACCTGCCACGAGAACGCCGATGAGGCTGACGGCCAGCGCCGTCACCACACCGACCGCGGCGCGCACCCGCATCCGCAACATCGCGCCCGCGGCGCCGATCACGGCGACACTGCCGTACGCGCCGACGCTCAACGCGACCAGCAGGAAGAAGATGCCCTGACCCGTCGGATCACCATCGGCCTTGGTTGTCACATCGGTGATCACCAGTGGCACACCCTGATGATCGGACACCGACCGGAAGGCCACCTCCGCGGCCATCGCGCTGGTATCGGAGCTCGCGGTGGCGACGAGCAGTTCCGGCTTGACGGCGTCGGGCACGTAGGCGCCGATGAGTTCGCGGTTCTGTAGCGCGCTGACGGCCGCTGCGCGATCGGGCACGGTGACCATGTCGAGGCCGGAGCCGCCCTTGTCCTTCATCGTCTGCGCCAGCACCATCGTCTGCGGGGAGTCGCCGACGACAGCGAGCGCCAGATTGTTCGGCTCGGGCTGATGGAACGCGCCCAGGTAGGCGAAGGCCATACCGAGGCACATCAGTAGCGGTGTCAACAGGTGTCCGGCGATATGCCGGAACTGTGTGCGAGTCATCGAGGAGAATCTCCAAACAGTTGGTAAATGCAACTATATATGGTTGTAGGATACAACCATGAACGCGCGGGACACAAGAACCCAGGCTGTCGACACGATCCAGCGGGAACTCACCGCCTTCGCCCGGCGGGCCCGGGGCCGTGCCGCCGAACTGCACCCCGAGCTGAGCTTGGTCGCTTACAGCATTCTCGACCTAATCCTCGAACGCGACGGATGCCTGGCCACCGACCTGGCCGAACAGTTCCTGCTCGACAAGTCCACCGTCAGCAGGCAGGTCGCCGCGCTAGAGCAGCTCGGCTACCTCGAACGTGCCGTCGATCCCGGCAATCGGCGCAATCACCTCCTGCACGCCACCCCCGCGGGCCGAACGGTCGCCCGAGAGGCCGAACGCCGCCGTCGCGAGGCCTTCCAGGCGCGTTTCGCCGACTGGCCCGACGAGGACGTCGCGGCCATGGCCGGTTACCTGACCCGCTACAACCGGGGCGACTGACCAACCCGGCATTCAACGCGGGCGGTCTGTCGGTGGGCATCCACCTGGCTATTGCGCGCGTCACTCCCGCCGATGGGCGGTGCCCCGTTGACGCACGCGAGTCGGTATAGTCGCCGCGGATGAGTAGTGACACCACCCACCCCGTGCAAGAGCGTTCCCCACGCCCGATCAATCGAGCATGGTGGCTGGTGCCGGTATTGCTCACCATTGTTTCGGTCGTCTGTGTCAGAACGCCGCTGTGGCCCTTCGAACGCTATTCCGGTGGGTTCATCGATCTCCAGGTCTACCGTCTCGGCATCGAGGCGATGCGCGACGGCGCCGATCTGTACGGCCAGCTGCCCAAGACCACCGCCGGTATCGGCCTGCCCTTCATCTACCCGCCGTTCGCGGCCATCGCGCTCGCGCCGTTCGCGCTGCTGCCGTGGGGCACGGCGAAGATCCTCTACGTCGTGGTGTCGATCGCCGCCGTCGCTTGGACGCTGTATCTGGTCGCCCGCCGTTACTACCCGGACCGCAAGCAGGCCGCCCTGCTGGTCACCGCCTGCGCGGTCCCGTTGGCGATGCTGCTGGAGCCGGTCCGCTCGACCATCGACTTCGGCCAGGTCAATCTCCTGCTGATGGTGCTGGTCGCCACCGACTGCCTGCTGCCGAAAACCCGCTACCCCCGCGGCATGCTGATCGGCCTGGCCGCCGCCATCAAACTCACGCCCGCCGCCTTCGTTCTCTACTTCCTGGTCCGCAAGGACTACAAGGCCGCCGCGACCGCCGCGGGCACCGGTGCGATCGCCACCATCGCGTCCTTCGCCTTCCTGCCCACCGAATCCACCCGCTACTGGTTCGGTGGCCTCGGCAATGTCTCGGGCCTGAGCGGCTCGGCCTTCCACACCAATCAGTCGATCCAGGCCGTCATGGCCCGCCTCCACATCACCGGGCTCCCCTTCGACGCCCTGTGGCTCGTGCTGGGTGCCCTGCTGCTGGTCCTCGTCGTCGCCGCGATGCGCAAGGCCGCCGACGCCCCCGTGATCGCGCTGTCCCTCAACGCGGTCTTCACGCTGCTGCTGTCGCCGATCTCGTGGTCGCATCACTGGGTCTGGATCGCGCCCGCGTTGCTCGCGATGGTCTGCCACGCCCGCACTCTGCCCGTCAGCAGTGCGCGAGGCTGGTATGCCACGGCCGTCGTCGTCGCCGCGGTCTTCGTGATCGCACCGCACAGTTTCCTGCCCGATGGTGAGCACCGCGAGACCTCATGGACGTGGGATCAGCACATCATCGGCGACACCTATGTATGGCTGGCTGTTGGGCTCGTTGTGCTGTTCCTCGTCACCGGACGTCGGTCGGCGCGGACCGTGGCGGCGCCGACGGCGGTCGAGGAGCCCGCGCGCGTCGCTTAGATCGGTTCGAGACGCCACCGGCGACGACTGATCATTCGAATCCGGCGGCTTCCTCCCGTGTCGGGCGGTGACCGACGGCCGCCGGGAGCCGGGTTGTGATTCCGTCGGGGTTCGCGATCTCGGCCAGCTGCCGAAGGTTCGAGTCCAGCCCCGACTGGATGGCGTGCCGAAGCACCACGGCATCGGCATCGCGCAACACCGTGCCGTGCAGACCGGTTCGAAGGGTGGCGCGCGATCCTTCTCCCAGGTGCTCGAGTTCCGCGGTGAAGGTGACCGCGATACCGGCCACCGCGCTGCATGTCATCGTCCAACTTCGGGCCGGGTGGAATTCGGTGACGGCCAAACGCAGGTCGTGGAGCATGTGGAACAGCTGGACCTGCGCGGCGAGCTCGTCGCCGGCATCGACTCGATCTGTTCGCGGGCCGGTCCAGGCGTGTAGTTCGGACATCCAGGCGGCGATCTCGTGCGGCTGGGACAGGATGTCCCACAGCCTTTCCGGCGGAACGGGCAGGGCGACCGCACCGCTGACCAGCACGTAGTCCACGCCGGAGGAAGGGGAGGGGTCAGGCGTTATCAACCGATCGGTCTGTCGCCTGCGATTGCTCCGCTGGGCCATGATCCCCCACTCATCGCCGACACGGCGTGCGGTGTTCGCACGTCGATCTTGTCCCGAACGGCGTGTCAGAGACGCTAGCCGACCGCCACGAAATGTCCATCCGGATGGGGGATCTCGCGAGTGACACCAGATCGGCACCGGGTTCTTCGTGGAAAGTCACCATCGCCCCACGTGCGGTCCACAGGGGGCGATGGTTCGTGGGCTGGGTCAGACGGGGAGAGCGGCTTCGCGTTGGAGTTCGAGGGCGATGTCGATGAGCTGGTCTTCTTGGCCGCCGACGAGTTTGCGTTCGCCCGCGCGGACGAGCATCTGCGCGGCGGAGACACCGTAGCGTTCGGCCTGGCGTTCGGCGTGCTTGAGGAAGCTCGAGTAGACGCCCGCGTAGCCCATCATCAGGGCTTGGCGGTCGAGGAGGCATTCCTGCGGCATGGCAGGGCGGACGACGTCCTCGGCGGCGTCGGCGATGGCGAAGAAATCGACACCGGTGGTGATGCCGAGTTTGTCGGCGACACCGACGAACGCTTCGACCGGGGTGTTGCCCGCGCCCGCGCCGAAACGGCGGGTGGAGCCGTCGATCTGGGTGGCGCCCGCGCGGATGGCGTAGACGGAGTTCGCGACGGCCAGGCCGAGGTTTTCGTGGCCGTGGAACCCGACTTGGGCGTCGGTGCCGAGTTCGGCGACGACAGCGGCGACGCGGTCGGAGACCTGTTCGAGGACAAGGGCTCCGGCGGAGTCGACGATGTAGACGCAGTGGCAGCCGGCGTCGGCCATGATCCGGGCTTGCTGTGCCAGGATCTCCGGCGGCTGGGTGTGCGACATCATCAAGAACCCGACGGTTTCCAGGCCGAGGTCGCGGGCGAATCCGAAGTGCTGGATGGAGACATCGGCTTCGGTGCAGTGGGTCGCGATCCGGCAGATCGAGGCGCCGTTGTCCTGGGAGATCTTGATGTCTTCTTTCACGCCGACGCCGGGCAGCATGAGGAACGCGATCTTGGCGTTCGCGGCTGTCTCGGCGGCGATCGTGATGAGTTCCTGCTCGGGGGTTTTGGAGAACCCGTAGTTGAACGAGGATCCACCCAGGCCGTCACCGTGGGTGACTTCGATGACGGGCACACCGGCACCGTCGAGGGCGGCGACGATGTCACGGACCTCGGTGGCGGTGAATTGGTGGCGTTTGTGGTGGGAGCCGTCACGCAGGGAGGTGTCGGTGATCCGAATGTCGAGTTCGGCAGAGAATGGCATGGTCGAGTCTCCTTACGCCCGGCTCGGCGGCGGCGGCCGCAGGGCCTCGGGGGTGATGGTGTCGAGGGCTGATGAATCGGTCATGGTCACACTCGCGTCGACAGGATCTGTTCGGCCACGACCTCACCGACGCGAGTCGCGGCCGCGGTCATGATGTCGAGGTTGCCCGCGTAGGGCGGCAAGAAGTCGCCGGCGCCTTCGACCTCGACGAATACCGAAACTTTCGCCAGCCCGCCGGAAACGACCGAGGGCTCGTCGAACTGCGGTTCGTTGAGCAGGCGATAGCCGGGCACATACTGCTGGATGTCGGCCACCATCTGATGGATCGATGCGGTGATCGCGTCATGGTCGGCGTCGTCGGGAATGGCGCAGAAGATGGTGTCGCGCATGATCATCGGCGGTTCGGCCGGGTTCAAGATGATGATCGCCTTGCCGCGCTGAGCACCACCGATGGTTTCCACGCCACGGCTGGTGGTCTTGGTGAACTCGTCGATATTCGCCCGAGTACCCGGGCCTGCGGAGTTCGATGAGACCGAGGCGACGATTTCGGCATAGGGGACGGGCACGACGCGGGAGACGGCGGCGACGATCGGGATGGTGGCCTGTCCGCCGCAGGTGATCATGTTGACGTTCGGCGCTTCCAGCAGCGAGGCCAGGTTGACCGGCGGCACGACAGCCGGGCCGACCGCGGCAGGGGTGAGGTCGATGGCGCGGATGCCGAGTTCGGCGTATCGGGGTGCGGCGGCGCGGTGGACGTAGGCCGAGGTGGCTTCGAAGACCATGTCGGGTTTGGTGTCCTGGGCGAGGAGCCAGTCGACGCCCTCGGCGGAGGTTTCCAGGCCGAGCCCGCGGGCGCGTTTCAAGCCTTCGCTGTCGGGGTCGATGCCGATCATCCAGCGGGGCTCGATGGATTCCGAGCGCAGGAGTTTGTAGAGCAGGTCGGTGCTGATATTGCCGGATCCGACGATCGCGGCGGTGACGGTACCGTGGGACACGGTCGGCCTCCTCGAGGAATAGCGGCCCGAACAGGCCGGCGGATGTGGGGTCGGCTCAGGTGAACGACAAGCGGACGGAGCCGAGTCCGGTGAAGTCGGCGAGGAAATCGTCGCCGGGACGGGCGTCGATAGCCCGGGTGCAGGAACCGGGCAACACGATGTCACCGGCTTCGAGCCGCACCCCGAAGGTCGCGACCTTGCGGGCGAGCCAGGCCACCGCGATCACCGGATCGCCCAGGACCGCGTCGCTGCGGCCTTCGGCGATGACTTCACCGTTACGGGTGAGCACGGCGTCGATGGCGGTGATGTCGATGTCGGCGGGGGCGACGCGTTGCTTGCCGAGCACCCACCCGGCCGAGGAGGCGTTGTCGGAGATGGTGTCGGCCAGGCCGATCTTCCAGTCGGTGATCCGGGAGTCGATCAACTCGATCGACGGCACATAGGCGACGGTCGCGGCCAACACGTCGGCTTCGGTGCAGTCCTCGCCGGGCAGATCGGCGCCGAGGATGAACCCGACCTCGACCTCCACCCGGGGCAGCAGGAACTTCGAGGTGTCGACGGGGACGTCCTCGTAGACCTCCATGTCGGCGAGCAGGTGACCGTAGTCGGGCTCGTCGACGCCCATCATCTGTTGCATCGCCAGCGACGACAGCCCCACCTTGTGCCCGACCACCTTCCCGCCGTCATCGAGCCTGCGCCGGATATTGAGCAGCTGGATCTCGTACGCGTCCACCACATCGATGTCCGGATACCGGTCCACGATGGGAGACACGGCCACCCGATCCAGCTCCGCCCGCGCCAGTTCGGCGGCGAGCTCGGCGCGCATGCCGGTTGTCAGCATCCTGGCTCCCTCTTCTCTTCTGGTGATACCACCCCATGCTCGTCGTCGAGACCGTGCGCGGGGCCGGGCCCTCCCGCTGGATGGACAGGAAATTGCATGGCCCGGCCGGGGATCGCCGCACACGCGGCCACCAGCACGACGGTCATCGCCGCGATGGTCGCGAACACGAGATGTACTGCGGCCGACAGTGACTGCGGCGTCGGCACACCCGCATCACCGAGGCGCGCGTTGACAACCGCACCGAACGCGGCGACCCCCACCGCGCTGCCGAGCGACCGCGCGAACATATTCGCCGAGGTGACGACGCCGCGTTCGGTCCACTGCGCGCTCGTCTGCGCCGCGATGAGCGTGGGTGTGGCCACCAACCCCATGCCGGCGCCGACCACGAAACACGAGGCGGCGACCTGCCACAGTGCCGAGTTCTCGTCGAGCATCAGAGTCGTCGCCGCGCCGATCGCCGCGACGGTACTGCCGAGGACGGCGCACGTACGAAACCCGAAGCGCAGGTATATCTTTCCGGCCTGAGCGGCCGCCAACGGCCAGCCGAGAGTGAGCGCGCCGGTGACGAGTCCCGCGACCAGGGCGCTCGTACCGAGCACACCCTGATTGAACATCGGCGCATACGTCGTGAACCCGAACAGCAGCGCCCCGCCCAGCATGGCGGCCACACAGCTCGCGATCACCACCCGCCGGGTGAACACCCACAGCGGAAGAATCGGGTGCGTGGCTCGCGCTTCGACAACCACGAACAGCGCGAGCGACAGTGCGGCGCAGCCGAAGACCGCGAGGCCGACCGGCGATCGCCACGCCCAGGCGTTCCCGCCCTCGAGCAGCCCGAGCACCAGTGCCCCCGCGCCGAGGGTGAGCAGTGCCGCACCCGCGTAGTCGACGCTGCGGTGTCGCCGGGGCACGGACTCGTGGAAATTGCGGACCAGCATCCACCCGGCGAGCGCGGCCAGCGGCAGGTTGACCAGGAAGATCCACCGCCAGCCCAGGTAGTCGGCGCAGATGCCACCGAGCAGTGGGCCGGTCACCGACGCCACCGCCCACACGCCGGCCAGATACCCCTGGACAGTGGCACGTTCGGCCAGCGTGTACAGATCACCGGCGATGACCATGGTCGTCGGCTGAATCGCACCGGCACCGATGCCCTGGACAGCGCGGAACACGATCAGGGCGAGCATGCTGCTCGCCAGCCCGCACAGCAGCGAGCCGATCGCGAATACCGCGATGCCGAACAGCATCACCGGCTTGCGACCGAACGAGTCGGCCAGCGCGCCGTAGATCGGCACGGTGACCGCCTGGGCGAGCAGATAGCTCGTGAACAGCCACGGGAACAGGGTGAAATCGCCGAGACTGTCGGTGATCGACAGCACCGCGGTCGCCAGGATCGTCGAATCGAGCGCGACGAGTCCGGTGGCGAGCATCAGCGAGGCGAGTACCGGCCCACGGTCCGAGCCGAATCCGACCTCGGATCGTGCGGTATCGGTTGCCACAGCACACCTCTCGGCTCAGAAACGGATACGGACCTGATCGGAGCGCGGACGGGCCTGGCAGGCCAGGGCGTACCCGGCGTCGATGTCCTCCTGATCGAGGATCGACGCGTTGGTCATCGTGACCTCACCGTCGACGACGGTGCACGCGCACGAACCGCATTCGCCTTCGCGGCAGGAATAGGGGACATCGAGTCCGTCGGCGAGCATCACGTCGACGAGGGTGCGCGAGCGTGGCCAGCTCAGCGCGTGCACCGCACCGTCGAGTTCCACCTCCACGTGCGCGGCGTCCTCGGTGTCGACGAGGTCGAGTGGCTCGGGCTCGGCGAAGGGATCACCCGACAGCGAGACGAACACCTCGGTGGTGACGCGCTCGCGCGGCCACCCGGCGCCGGACAGCGTCTCGGTCACCGCCGACATGAACGGGCCGGGCCCGCACACGAACGACTCGAAGGCCGAATACGGTGCGGCGAACTCGGCCAACTGGGTCGTGGTGGGTAGGCCTTGGAGCGATTCGAGCCAGTGCGCCACGGTAATTCGACCCGGATATCGAGCGAGGAGGTCGCGGAGGGCATCGGCGAAGATGACCGATTCCCGCTCGCGATTGGCGTAGAACAGGACCACCCGGCCCGTGCCGTGCGCCAGGGCGGACCGCAGAATCGACATCACCGGCGTGATACCGCTACCAGCGGCCCACAACAGCAGATCGGCGTCGAGGGAGGTCGGGGTGAAGGTTCCTTGCGGCGGCAGCACGTCGAGGGTGTCGCCGACGGAGACGTTGTCACACAACCAATTCGAGCCATAGCCGCCGGCCGTGCGCTTCACCGTGACCTGCGGCGGATCACCCGTGAACGGCGAACTCGCCAGCGAGTAGCAGCGCGCCACCGGGGCGGTCCGCTCGCTCGGGATACGCACGGTGAGGAACTGGCCCGGCCGGTAGGCGAAACGGTCGGCGACCGCATCGGGCACATCGAACACCAGCGAGCGCGCGTCCGCGGTCTCCTCGATCACCGCCGACACCCGCAGCGTCACCACCCGCGAGCCACGCGGAACGTCGACAGTCGCCCTCGTCACTGGTGTCCTCCTCGATCACAGAACCGGCGTTGCGGAACAACCGTCGCAGGCCCGTCGCCGCCGCGGAGCCCATGGCTCCCGGTGGCCGGGACATCGCCGCGCACTGCCCGCTGACCGGGAAGACCAGGGCAGATGCGCTGGGCGCGAACCCTAGCGTCGAGCTCGTGGACACCAGATTCTCCGGGGGCACCCGATGAACCGCATGCACAACACCGTCGCGCTGGTGACCGGCGCGGCCGGGGGAATGGGCCGCGCCCATTGCCGTCGGCTGGCCGAGGAAGGCGCCGACATCATCGCACTCGACATCGAGGCCGCCGCGGCCGAATTGGCCGAGACAGCACGCGAAGTCGAGACGACAGGTCGCCTGTGCGTCACCGGCGTCGCCGACGTACGCGATCAAGCATCCATGGACGCGGCGGTCGCCGATGGCGTCGCCGCACTGGGCCGCCTCGATGTGATCGTGGCCAACGCGGGCATCTACAGCGACCTCGGCCTGTCCTGGGAGCTGTCGGACCAGGCCTGGCAACGCACCATCGACATCAACCTCACCGGCATGTGGCACACCGTGCGCGCGGCCGTTGCGGCCCTGAGCGACGGCGGCTCGGTCGTGATCGTGAGCTCCACCAACGGCATCGTCGGCGCGGCGGGCGCCCCGCCCAACACGGGGCGCCAGAACGCCGCGGGGGGCGAGGCGCGCACCCCGGCCAACCCGGACCGCCCCCGCCGGGACGCGGGGAAACCGGGTG
>NZ_JBHZBG010000025.1:0-104220 GCF_042754695.1 Nocardia sp. NPDC059195
CGTCGGTGTAGTTCTTCTTGGGCATCGGGTAGATCTTCTCGCTTTTCTGGTCTGAGACCAAGATCAAGCGTGTCCATCACCCGGGGTCAAGGCCCCACACTGCAGCAGCAAGTCTTACCGCTGCTCAAGACCGCGGCGAACCATGGGAACGCCACCACGCGGGCGAAGCGGCGATGGACGCACTACGAGCGTTGGATAATACCGCTCCGACACGAGGTTTCTGGCGTGACTGGAGCGCCATGATTAGGTTGAACGGTAGCGAAAGTTCTGATGGACCAGGACCGCTCACGGTGACGCCCTACGGAGTGTGCGAGCACCACCTCACCCCCGCGAGCGGGGCAGCCTCTGCACTCTCGAGGCCCGGAGCAGCCCGCGCGATCAGCGGCATGTGCGTGCGTTTCGCGAGATCGTCTGGCCGACCCAGCCAAGCATTCTCGCTTGTCTCCGCCAGTACACGAGTGCATAGGATCGGCACCTCGCGAAGGGGAGAGATGTTAGCCAATCAAGCCGATGGCTTGGGAATGTGCGCCTTGACAGGTGATGAGGATGACGAACATTGGGGCGTTGTGCACGACGTCCGAGGACTTTTCGCGGCGCGAGCCGAGGAGGAGGACAGGCTCGAGGTCAAGCTTCTGGGCTGTATCCCACAGGGGAAACTGCGGAAGTGTCTGGACTCCTTGTCTGCTGGTGGAGTCCAGGTCGGTGGCGCTTCTCTCGAGGTTCTCGACTCCAACGGTGTATCTATGGGCTCCTATTTCGTCGACGACATGACGGTTACCGCGGCTCGTCCGTCGAGCCTCGATTCGAGTTCGGTCGATCTCAGTGTGACGCTGATCTGCGACAACGCCCATTTCGGTGGCGAGTGGATTTGGAACCTGATCCGTGACGGTCGGCTGAACCGTCGTGACATCTGGCACGGGCTCGACACCGATGACAGGATCGCGTGGTTGGCGGTGGCTCTCTGGACGAGTGCCTACCAGCGCCGAGGCAGGCCGGATTCCGCTGCAGGCCAAGTCTTCACATTGGATGGACAGGCTGTCACCGACATCGTCAGCTTCTACTGCGCGCTCGGAGAAGCGATCAACGGCCCTGGGGGCTATTTCGGCTGGAACCTCGATGCTCTATCGGACTGTCTGCGCGGAGGATGGGGGGCGTCCAGTCCATTCGTGCTGGAGTGGCTGTACTCCGACGTGGCGTGGGAGCATCTGCTGACACACCAGCCCGTGGCCACCGGGCACGCCTTGTTCGACCTGCTCTTGGAGATCTTCGAGGAGAAGAACATCGAGGTCATCCTGCGATAACGCACTTCGCCCGGACCGATCCGTGCCCGCCGCGATCGGAGGAAATCGTGCAGCTCTTCGCGCCGCCGGGCAGATGACGCACTGACCATGCAATCAAGGTAACAACGTGGGAGTCAGGACAACCGTATGTTGGAACGATGACTGTCGATACATACGGCGTGCGCCCGAAGGCCGCTGTCGTCGCAACGGATCAGGACGTCGCTGTAGCCGCGATCACGGCGGTGTTCGAAGGTCTCGAAGCCGCGCTCGCGGCGAAGGATGCTGTCGCGTTCGACAGTGTCTTCACCGATGATGTGGTCTTCATCAATCCGGCGGGCTCGGTCTTTCTGAACTGGGACGAGCTGCATTCCTACCACCTGACCGCGTTGCGGAACAGCCCGGACGCCGAGGCGCACTACGAGATTCTGGCGGTGCGGCTGCTCGCCGGTGGACATGCGATCGTCAATGTCGAGCAGACGTTGCGGACACCGGATTTCTCGGTAACCAACCGCGGAACTTGGGTTTTCACGGAACGAGACGACAGCTGGTGGGTCTGTTCGGTGCACAATACGAATGTGGCGGGCAGCGCCGGAGTTTAGCGGCTACACCGACGAATCGTTCGTCGTCGAAACCGCCGTTCGGTAGTCGCGCACGATGAGTGCGGCCCGAAGCCGCCAAATGACATTCGGATCGTGCGGGGTGAGTCCCACGAGCTCGTAGATACGCCGGAGCCGGTAGTCGACGGTGTTCATGTGGATATGGGTTTCGCGTGAGGTGAGCCGGCGATTGAGGCCATTGTTGATATGTGCGCGCAGCGTGTTGATCAAGTCCGGAAACTCGGCCACCGAATCGAGGAACATTTCGAGACGATCGCGTCCAGGCCCTGGCCGAGTCAGTTGATACTCGATAGCGAGGTCTTCGATCTGGTACAGGCCTGGTGGGTGATGGAGTCTCGTTGCCACGTCCAGCAGTTCGTGTACTTCCTCTGCCGCCTCGGGAATCCGATCCCGGTCGACGGTGACCCCGACAACGGTGAGTGAGGTCAGGCCGACCATGCCGCGGATCTTCTCGGTGTCACACGAGTCCGGCACCAGAATTGTCGCGCCGAATTCGGACTGCAACCCCGGCACGTGCTGCCCGAAGCTTCTCGACAGCATCGCCCGGAAATCGCGGGGTGACACCGCATCGCGCGCGGACCGATCCGCGGCCACCGCGAGCACGGTGTACCGCTCATCGAGTGGTGCCCCGTGCTCACGGGTAGCTCTCATCGAATGGCGGCCACTGAGCAGAGTGTGCGCCACATACCCACCGCGATCGCCGCTGGGCGGTGCGATCTCCGTGTATACCGTCGACACCGCCGCGGTCACCGAGTTCAAGGCATTCATCAGTCGACGAACATCGTCGAAGGGTGCGGAAAGGGCTTCGAGATCGTCCAGGTGTAGTCGGAACCCTGCGTGAACATGCTGCTGCACTGTTTCGATCGGTACACCGATGCTGGCCCACCGCGCGGCGGCCGGCCGAATGCGCGGCATCCGGGCGCCGTGGTGTGTCCGATCCGCGTCGGACATCAGTGCCAGACAGTCGGCGACGACGGCGCTGATCTCCTCGCGCAATACGTTTCCTCGTCGGCTACGACGCGGGATGGTCTCGAGAATCTTGTGTGCGATCCGGTCGGTCGACCGCGAGAGTTGCGCAGGCGACCCGAGTTCGAGGTGGCTGGTCATCGAGGGCTCACAGTGTGCCGCCGCCACCGATCAACCACGGGTTGAACGTGCAGTTCAAGGCCGGGTGGTTGACGGGGTCGAGGGCGTTGAGGGCGATGGAGGCCGCGCGAGGTGAGTACATGAGGGTCAGGTGATCGGACAGGTCCTGTTCGCACCCTTCCTGCAGGGTGATGTTGCGGACCGTCGCGCCTTCGCCGGCGCGCAGGAACGCCCAGTCATAGGGGTTGGTGACCTCGTCGTAGCGCGATGCCACCGCGGTGTAGTCGACGCCGGGAACGGTGTCGCCCTTCGCGTTCAGCGTGGCGTAGAACGGGGACCCGACCGCCTGCTGGATGTTCGATATTCCGACGATCGGCTCGTTGAAGCCGAGGATGTCGATGCCGAGGTTGTTGATGGCCCGGCCGAGCGTGGCGATGCCCATCAGGGTGGTGCCGTGGTGGGTGGCACCGTAGGTCACCACCTTCTCGACATTGTCCGCGCCGCCTTCGAACTTCAGGTAGTGGTTCGCGATCGTGCCGCCCTGCGAGTGGCCCACGATGTCGACCTTGTCGGCACCGGTGGTTGTGCGCACCCGCTCGATGAAATCGGCGACCTGGCGCGATGATTCCTCCATCGGACCTACCCCGTAGCGGCCGGGCAGAACGGCACCGAGGCCACCGCCCTCGAGGAGCCCGGAGCGACCGAAATTGACGGCGAACACGCAGAATCCGGCGCGGGCGAGCTGCGGTGAGAGGTAGCTGAAGGTGTCGAAGGCGTTGAGCCAGGTGCCGTGCAACAGGACCACCGGGCGCGGATGCTCAGCGCTGGGCTTGCAATCCCACTTGTTCGCACCGGCGGGGGCGACGTCCGGACTGGCGAGCCCATAGGCGAATGCGGCTAGCGGGGCGGTGAGTTCCGGTCCCTGTCCGACAGGCGCAGCGGCAGTGCTGTGTCCATACCCAGAGCTGCTGCCCGACGCGCTACCGGATCCGCTTCCCGAGCTACCGCCCGAGTCGACGATCGCCTTGGGCTGCCTGCCATCCGGCGAAGGCCTCAACCCATCGGTGATCGTGTCGGCGAGCGACTGCAAGTCCGAGGGGAGGACGGGCTCCGCGCCGACGGCCGTGGCTCCGAGTCCGTGCCCGACGGCGACTCCCACGGTGAGCGCGGCGGCCACCACGGACCGGCGAATGCGCTGCTTCATTGCAAGCATCTTCAACAATTCCTATCTGATCGACCGCACACCCCGATTCCGGTGACTCAGACCACAATCGAATGAGACTGTGATGCGCATCGCTGCATGGTGGCGGCAAGGAAAAGTCTGTACCGATCGGTATGCGCCGTCACTGCACTGAGGTCCAGAGTCGGCCGACGCGACCTTGTAGTCGGCGCCAAACTCCGATTGGCCAGTGGCGCGACGTTGTCCGATCGACTGCCCTGGGCCACAATCGACCCGGCCGGCCGCTGCACCACCGGCGTCGGCGTCGAGCCGAACCAGGGCACCGCAGCATGACCCATCACGCACAACACCGAAGCCGACCGCATCTGGGTCGCCACCCGACACCGTGGCCGGCACTTCTGCGGCACATCGAGCCGTCCCGAGGACTCGACAGCGAGGATTTCACAGCCCTCGATCACTGGCTGCGAGCAACCGGGTCACCCGAGACACCACGAATGAGACTGCCTAGGCCGCGCTGCGAAATCGATACGGGGCGGCCATGATCGCGCTCGCGTACGTCGTCGTGCCCAGGTGGTTCCCGCTCACCCGGCCAGTTTGATCCGGATGCCCACCATCCGCTCGGAGCCGCCGCGCAACCTGCTGCCCAGCAGCCCGATCCGGGCGACCAGCCCGTACTTGCGCTTCATCAGAGTGGTGAAGTGCGCGCTCGCGTCCGGTGCCAGCACCTCGGCGAAGCCGGGAACCGGGGCGCCGAGCGATTTGCCGCGCCAGTCGCAAGGGGCCGCCGTTATCCGGCTCCCGTTGCGGATCCGCTTCACCTTGCCGGCGTCCGCCGCACTCCACACCGCCAGCGTCTGGTCGTCGCGCATCACCCAGACGGGCGTGGGGACCGCCGTGCCGTCTCGCCGAAACGTGGTGAGAAGCAGATACTTTCCGGTCGCCAACTCGTCCAGCACCGTGTCGGTGTGTTTCATGCCAAGATACTAACCAGTTAGTTAACTTGTGGTCGTCGGAACCGCAGCGAAGTGCTGAAGGGAATCTGCATGGGGCGATTCGTTGGAACGTTGCTCGCGGGCTTTGTGTTAGGCACCCCCGCGGTCCCGGTCGGCCTGTCGCTGTCCCTGTCGGGCCCGGTCGCGCTGTTCGCGGTGCTGCTGGGCGCGGCCTGCTGTGTGGTCTTCGCGGTGTTCGCTATGGAACGCGCCCGGCTGCTCTGGCAATCCTGGCGTGTCCGACGGAAGTCGGCTGCGGCACTGGCCGATTCGGCGACGGAAGGCGGCGGTGCGTCCGTCATTTCCGCGACCAGCGGAGAGGTGCTCGCGGCGGACGCCCGGCTCTCCGGCGCCTCAGGGCGTCGGGCCCGGCGAGTCCTCGACCGATACGGCGTGGCGGGCTTCGGCATCGTGGGGCCTGCCCTCTTCGGCACGTGGGGCTCGGCCCTACTCGGTGCGGCGCTCGGCATCCCCAGCTGGCGGCTGATCCGCTGGTTGATGACCGGTGTCGCCCTGTGGTGCACGGTGCTGCTCGTCGCATCGGACGCGGCGCTGGCCGTCTTCGGAATCGGATGACGCAGCGGATGTCCCGAGCCGACGCCACCAAGGCCCGCATTCTCCAGGCCGCCACCGATGAGTTCGCCACGTACGGTATCGCCGGCGCCCGGGTGGACCGGATCGCCAAGACCGCGGCGGCCAACAAGAACCTCATCTACGTCTACTTCTGCAGCAAGGACCAGCTCTTCGACGCGGTCTTCGACGCCCACGTCACTCACGGCCTGGATTCGGTCCCCTTCACCCCCGGCGACCTCCCCGAGTACGCGGGACGGTTATTCGACTACTGCCGCCAGAACCCCGAAGTCATTCGGCTGGCCACCTGGCACCGCCTGGAGCGTGGCGAACTGGCCATCGCGGCGCCCGCGCGCGACGCGAAACTGGACGCACTCGCCGCGACACAGCGGAAGGACGGCATCGGCGCCGACTTCTCACCCGCGACGCTGCTGACACTCGTCCTGAGCATCGCTCTCGCGTGGAACCCGAGCAACGTCACCAGCATTCCCGCCGGCTCCTCCGAGACCGAGAGTGTCGATGACCGCCGCCGCGCGATCGTCGAGGCCGTGCGCCGGCTCCTGTGAGCGGCGCCCGGTATGGCTGCCCAAACGGCAAATACCGTGGCGAATTCCACGGTCGCATCAGTGAATCCGGCAGCGGCGTGGCACAAACCGATTGAACTGAAATCAACCCCGATGCGCCGTTTACTTTTTCGTCACCGATGGCGTGTTGAGTGCACGATGAATGCGTTGCTACTTTGCGATGGAAGCGCTGATCTGGACGCATCAAATAGTTCGTAACCGAGTGCTCGGGAAAGCTGGGAATGCGAAGGCATGTAATATCGCGTGGCTGTTCCCGCTGGTAGTGGCCATGCGGGCGTGATCGGAACCCTCCTCTTCGCGATTCCTGAGTCCGGCGCGGACAGCTGAACATTCGAGAAGGTGCTGACGCATATCTAGTTCTCCGATCTCCCGCTGTGCAAGATCGAACTGCGCAATGATGGTCGGTAACATTTACACACCGAATGTTCTTATCCCTGGTTTAAGAGTGCTGTGGCGGTCAAAATCGTCAATGTTTGATCAGCACGTACCACTTCCACTTCGAGAAGGGATACAGATGCATCACACGATCAAAACCACTCTTATGGCCGCGCTCGTCGCTCCGACAGCCCTCGGGTTGTTCGGCGTCGGCGCGGTAGCCGCGGACACCGGCGTGCAGTCCGGTGATACCTCGCTGTCGGCCGCCCAGAACGACGACGGCGCTGAAGAAGGCGGCGCGGAAGAAGGCGCCGTTGTGGACAGCGGCGCTGCAAATGTCGACGCTGAGGACAGCAACGCTGAAGACGGCGACGCTGAGGACGGCAACGACGCAGACGGCGACACCGGGGAGAGCAGCGCTGAAGATGGCGACGCTGGGGAGGGCGGCGCTGAAGCCGGTGGCGGAGACGCCGGATAGGACGGGTGCGTCCTGGGGTCTCGCCGTAGGTAGCGGGCGAATCCCGACGACTTCGTAGCAGCAATCACGGCCGCGCGCCGGGCTCCTATCAACCGGCCCGGCGCGCGGCGACTGCCATCCACCTGGCACCGATGAGCCTGACGGCCGGTAACTCCGAACTATCGGCGGCGGACCACCGCCGACTGACTGACCGGCCATCGACGTGTGGTGCGGAGTTCCCGGGCGGTGTCGGTGTGCGGGCTTAGGCTGAGCGAGTGTCGGTGCTACCTCTGATCTTCACCGCGGGCTGGGCCAGCGGGATCAACGCGTACGCGGTGGTGTTTCTGCTCGGGTTGTTCGGTCGGATCGGCTGGGCCGGTGACGTGCCGCCGGGGCTGCAACGCACCGATGTACTCGTCGCCGCCGGTGTGTTGTTCCTGATCGAAGCGGTCGCGGACAAGATCCCGTACCTGGACTCGTTCTGGGACGCGGTGCACACGGTGGTGCGACCTGCCTCCGGCGCGATCGTCTCGGCTCTGATTGCGGGCCAGGATGATTCACTGCCGACGATGTTCGCCGCGGCGGTGGGTGGAACAACCGCGTTGCTCAGCCACATCGTCAAGGCGGGCACGCGGATGGCGATCAATACCTCGCCGGAACCGGTCACCAATATTGCGATGAGCACCGCCGAAGACGCCACTGTCGGCGGTGTCATCACCCTGGCGGTGTTCTTCCCGGTGCTGGCGGCGGTGATCGCCGCGGTCCTCTTGGCGATCGGCCTGTGGGTGGTCTACCTGTGCGCCAGCCGAATCCGCCGCTATCTCCGACGACGGCGAGAACGCCGCGCGACCGGCGTCGACTCAGCGCTCGAATAGAACTCCGCCTGCCGAGAATCCGGTGAGTGGGTCGAAGAACCGGGCCCGGCCCCGATCGCCATTCGCCGGATCCGACCTCATCGCACCTGCGGTGCGACCTTCGTCCCCAGCAGGTCGATGCTGTGCAGCACCTGCTCCGGCGGCAGCGTCCCCACGCTGGTGTGCAGCATGAATCGGTCGAGGCCGAGGGTGTCGCGGACCTCGGCGATCTTGCCCGCCACGTAGTCGGGGGTGCCGACGAACAGCGAACCATCCTGCGAGCGCAGGGCGTCGAACTGTGCGTGCGTCATCGGACCCCAGCCACGTTCCCGGCCGATGGTCGACATCGCCAGGGCGTACGGCTCGTAGAACTCGGCAACGGCCTGCGCGTCGGTATCGGCGATATAGCCGTGCGCGTGCACCGCCACCGGCTGCTTCTCGTGACCGCCCTCGGCGAGCGCCCGGTGATACAGCTCGACCAGCGGTTTGAACCGCGCGGGCTCACCGCCGATGATCGCGATGGCGAGCGGCAACCCGAGCAGCCCGGCACGGATCACTGATTCAGGACTGCCGCCGACCGCGATCCACACCGGCAGCGGGCGATCGTCGGTGCGCGGATACACCGTCGCGTCGTGCAGCGGCGCCCGGAATCGGCCCGTCCAAGTAACCGGACCTTCCTCGCGCACACGCAGCAGCAGTGCCAGTTTCTCCTCGAACAGCGCGTCGTAATCGGCGAGGTCGTATCCGAACAGCGGGAAAGACTCCGTGAACGACCCGCGCCCCGCCATCAACTCTGCCCGCCCGTTCGACAACCCGTCCAGCGTCGCGAAGTCCTGGTACACCCGTACCGGATCGTCGGAGCTGAGTACTGTCACCGCGCTGGTCAACTGGATGCGCTCGGTCCTGGCGGCGGCGGCGGCGAGTACGACAGCGGGGGAGGACGCGGCGAAATCCTGGCGATGATGTTCGCCGACGCCGTACACATCGAGCCCGGCAGCCTCGGTCGCGACGGCCTCGTCGACCACCTGACGCAGCCGCTCGGCGGCGGTCGGCGCAGGCCGGTCGCCGGTGGGGTACAGCTCGGCGAAGGTGGTGAGCCCCAGTTCCATGTGAACCTCTCTTCGGGATGCGATCCTCTTCTAAACGGACCGCAGTCCGATAACATTCCCCCGGTTTATGGATGGATGCGGATTATCTATGACAAAACTATAGTGAGCGGTATGACCGCCCTGGCGCCGACGCGCACCGAACCCGATCTGTCCTTCCTGCTCGATCGCACCAGCCATGTTCTGCGCACGCAGATGGCCGCGGCGCTGGCCGAGATCGGGCTGACGGCCCGCATGCACTGCGTGCTGGTCCACGCACTGGAGGCCGAACGCACGCAGGCCCAGCTCGCCGAGCTCGGTGACATGGACAAGACGACCATGGTGGTCACCGTCGACGCGCTGGAAAAGGCAGGTCTGGCCGAACGTAAACCGTCGAGCACCGACCGCCGTGCTCGCATCATCTCCGTGACGCCCGCGGGTGCGGAGCTCGCCGCGCGCAGTACCGAAATCGTCGACGGCGTCCATCAGCACGCACTCGGTTCGCTGCCGAAGGCGGAGCGGGAATCTCTTGTACAGGCACTGAATCACCTGGTGGAGGGGTATTTGTCGACGGTGGTCGAAGCGGCGCCCGCGCGTCGCGCCAGGCAATAGTCCGTAATAGATTGTCTAGTACGGAACTATCTAGTACGGTCTCTCTTGTTCGCTTCTAGCAGGAGATGACCCATGACCAAGTCCCAGCGCACTGCCCTCGCGGTGCTGTCGGCCGCGATGCTGATGACCATCCTCGACGGCAGCATCGTCACCGTCGCCATGCCGGCGATCCAAGAAGATCTCGGCTTCTCGCCCGCCGGTCTGAGCTGGACCGTGAACGCCTACCTGATCGCTTTCGGCGGTCTGCTCCTGCTGGCCGGACGCCTCGGTGACCTGATCGGCCGCAAGACGATGTTCGTCACGGGCAATATCGTCTTCACCGCCGCCTCGGTGCTGGCAGGCGTGGCGAGCACCCCCGCGGTGCTGGTCGCGGCCCGATTCCTGCAGGGTGTCGGCAGCGCGATCGCCGCTTCGGTGGTGCTCGGCATCCTGGTGACGATCTTCACCGAACCACGTCAACGGGCCACGGCTATCGGTGTTTTCAGCTTCACCGGTGCTGCGGGCGCCTCCATCGGGCAGGTGCTCGGCGGCGTCCTCACCGACGCGTTGAACTGGCACTGGATCTTCCTGATCAACGTGCCGATCGGCGTGCTCACCGTGCTCGTCGCGAGCAAGGCGCTGCCCGCCGACCGTGGACTCGGCTGGTCCGCCGGTGCCGATGTGCTGGGTGCCGCCCTGGTCACCGCCGGTCTGATGCTGGGCATCTACACCGTCGTCGAGGTCGAACGCTACGGCTGGGTCTCGGCGCACACCCTCGGCCTCGGCGCGCTGGCCGCCGCCCTGCTCGCCGCCTTCGTCATCCGTCAGGCCACCGCGGCCAACCCACTGTTGCCGCTGCGAATCTTCCGTTCCCGCACGGTCTCCGGCGCCAATGTGGTCCAGATGCTCACCCTGGCGGCCATGTTCGCCTTCCAGATCATCGTCGCGCTCTACCTGCAGAAAGTGTTGGGCTACAACGCATTGCAGACCGGCCTTGCCATGCTGCCCGCCGCCGTCGCCATCGGCGGGGTGTCACTGTTCGCCTCGGCCCGCCTGATCACCCGTTTCGGTGAGCGGACCGTGCTCATCGCCGGTCTCGCCCTGCTGCTGGGCGGGATGTCGTGGCTGATGCGCCTGCCCGTCGACGCCGAGTACCTCACCGACGTGCTGCCGGTGATGGTGGCCATCTCCGGTGGCGGGCTGGTGCTGCCCGCACTCACCGCGCTGGGCATGTCGGGCGCCGAAGCCGACGACGCGGGTCTGGCCTCGGGGCTGTTCAACACCACCCAGCAGGTCGGCATGGCGATCGGCGTCGCGGTGCTTTCCACCCTCGCCGCCGCGCGGACCGGTACCGAACTGGTGGCCGGTGCCTCCGATCCCGTTGCCCTGACCAGCGGTTATCGGCTGGCGTTCACCGTCGCGGCCGGACTGCTCGCCGTGGCCCTTGTCGTCAGCGCCACCGTGCTGCGCAAGCAGCACACGTCCCAGGCAGCACCGGCCGCGCAGGCGGTCCCCGCCCTCTGACGCGACGAATCGCCGGGAACTACCCCTGCGATTCACCCCCCGGGTGGATGTCCGCCCGGGGGGTTCGGTGGTGTTCTCGAAGGATGCTGACCGATCGCACGACGTTGACCAAATTCCTCATCGAAGAGCGCCGCCGCCATCCCGGTTCCAGCGGTGAACTCAATTCCCTGATCCTCGACGTCGCGCTGGCCTGCAAGGCGATCTCCCAGCGCATCGCCTCCGGTGCGCTCACCGGCGTCCTCGGTGGCGCCGGCGTGGTGAACGTGCAGGGCGAGCAGCAGCAGAAGCTCGATGTGGTCGCCAACGACCTCTTCCTCCGTGCCAACGAATGGGGTGGTCAACTGGCCGGCATGGTGTCGGAGGAACTCGATGACCCCTACCCGATCCCGCCGGACTACCCGCGCGGCAAATACCTCCTGGCCTTCGATCCCCTCGACGGCTCGTCCAATATCGACGTGAATGTCGCGGTGGGCAGCATCTTCTCGATCCTGCGCGCACCGAACCCCGGCGTACACGCGACGACGGCGGACTTCCTCCAGCCCGGCACCGAGCAGGTCGCCGCAGGCTATGCGATCTACGGCCCCGCGACGCAACTCGTGCTCACCGTCGGCACCGGTGTGCATGCCTTCACCCTCGATCCCGAGCTCGGCGAGTTCTTCCTCACCGGACAGAACCTGCGACTGCCGGAGTCCACGTCGGAGTACGCGGTCAACAGTTCCAACCGCCGCTTCTGGGAACCTGCCGTGCGCCGCTACATCGATGAATGCCTGGCGGGCGCGACGGGCCCGCGCGAGAAGGACTTCAACATGCGCTGGGTGGCGTCGCTGGTGGTCGAAACCCACCGCATCCTCACCCGCGGCGGCGTGTTCCTCTATCCGCGCGACTCGAAGGACCCGGCCAAAGCGGGCCGGTTGCGCCTGCTCTACGAGGCCAATCCCATTGCTCTTCTGATCGAGCAGGCAGGCGGTCTCGCCTCGACCGGCCGTGACCGGATCCTCGAGGTGACTCCCACCGAGCTGCACCAGCGGATCGCGTTCATTTTCGGTTCCCGCGACGAGGTTGCCCGCATCGTGAGTTACCACGCCGAAGCGGCTGAGGAGCCCGACGGCCCGTGGAATCCGCTGTTCGGTCTGCGCGGTCTCTACCGTTCCACCACCTGAGGAGGAGATTCATGTCCGCCAAGCACCCCGTTGTCGCCATCACCGGATCGTCCGGTGCCGGAACAACTTCGGTGATGCGCACGTTCGATCAGATCTTCCGCAGGGAAGGCATCGATGCCGCGTACGTCGAGGGTGACAGTTTCCACAAGTTCGACCGTGCCGGTATGAAGGAGGAGCTGGCACGCGCGCTGTCGAACGGCGACCACACCTTCAGTCACTTCGGGCCCGAAGCGAACCTTTTCGAAGAGCTCGAGAAACTGTTCCGTGGCTACGGCGAGACCGGTACGGGCCGAGTGCGAAAGTACCTGCACGACAAGGAAGAAGCCTCGCCACACGATCAGGATCCCGGCACGTTCACGCCCTGGGAGGACCTCCGTTCCGGCACCGACCTGCTGTTCTACGAAGGCCTGCACGGCGCGGTGGCCAACGACCGGGTCGATGTGGCGCAGTACGCGGATCTGCTCATCGGGGTGGTGCCGGTGATCAACCTCGAGTGGACCCAGAAGTTGCACCGGGACAAGGACAAACGCGGCTACTCCACCGAGGCGGTGACCGAGACGATCCTGCGCCGCATGCACGACTACGTGAACTTCATGTGCCCGCAGTTCTCCCGCACCCACGTGAACTTCCAGCGGGTGCCCGTGGTGGATACATCGAATCCGTTTGTGGCCCGGACGATTCCGACGCCGGACGAATCGATGCTGGTGATCCGATTCGCCGACCCGCACGGCATCGACTTCCCGTACCTGCTGTCGATGCTGCACGATTCGTTCATGTCCCGCCCGAACACGATCGTGTGTCCGGGCGGGAAGATGGACTTGGCCATGCAGCTGATCTTCACGCCGATGTTGTTGCGGCTCATGGAACGTCGCGGCCGCACACGCTGATCGATGCGACGACCACGTCACGCGAGGTGGTCGTCGAACCAGGCCACCAGCTCCGGATCGTCGAGCCCATCGGCGACGAGCACCGCCGCCGAGAGGTCGTCGGTGCGCGTGTAGGCGTTCTGCGCGGCCACGCACCGCAGCCCGGCGGCCACCGCGGACCGCACGCCGTTCGCTGAATCCTCCACGGCCACTACTCGATCGGCGGGCAAGCCCGTCTGGATCAGCACGTCCAGGTACACCGCGGGGCTCGGTTTCAGCACGGGCACTTCGGTTCCGGTGGTCACGGTGTCGAAGGGCTCGCCGAAAGCGTGCTTCAGCAGGGGCTCGACCCACGCACGGGTGCCGGTGGTCGCCACATGCAACCGAACGCCACGCGACCGGAGCCGTTCGATCAGTTCCAGCGCCCCGGGACGGGGAAGGATGTGCCCGTCCGAGGCCATCTGCCGCATGATGCGGGTCTTGTTGCGGTGCAGCCTCTGTGCGAGTTCGCGTGCTGGCTCGGCGGGCATGGCGTGCTGTTCGAACCAGAACGCCAGCCGCTGCGCGCCACCGGCGACCTTCAGTAACCGCCCGTATTCCTTGACGTCCCAGCGGTCGGGGAGCCCTGCCTCGGCGAATGCCGTGTTGAAGGCCACCCGATGGCCGTCTCGTTCGCTGTCGACGAGGGTGCCGTCGACATCGAAGATCACCGCGTGCAATGGAGTCATGGTGCGCCGTCGAGGTATTCGCGGATCCGGTCGAGCACGGCCCGCACGGTGAACCCGTGGTGGGCCATGACCTCGCCGCCCGGGCCGCTGTGCCCGAACTCGTCGATGCCGATCGCCAGGTCGACCAGTCCCGCCCAGCCAGCGGTACTTCCTGCTTCGATGCTGACGGTGTGCGCCGACGGGTCCGCGGTGAAGCGCGAACGATCCAGTGCCGATACCACCCGCACGTCGTGACCTTCGGCCCGCAGCTGATCGGCCACCGCCGCCGCCAGCGCGACTTCCGAACCGGTAGCCACGATTTCGAGCACGCGTGCGGTGGCAGACGATGATTCGCGCGCCGTCGCTCCGACAGCGGTGGGGCAGGCTGCCGCACCCTCGGCCAGAGTGGTTCGGGCGCCGTCGGCACCCGCCTCGGCGTCCAGCTGGGGGAGCGACTGCCGGGAGAGAATCAGTGCGGTCGGCCCATCGACGCGGGTCAGCGCGAGTTCCCAGGCGAGAGCGGTCTCCACATCGTTGGCCGGCCGCAACACCTGAACGCCGGGAATCACCCGCAGCGACTCGACGTGCTCGACCGGCTGATGCGTCGGCCCGTCCTCGCCGACCGCGATCGAATCATGGGTCAGCACATAGATCACCGGCTGCCCCATCAACGCCGACAACCGCAGCGCGGGCCGCAGATAGTCGGCGAACACCAGGAAGGTACTGCCGAAAACCCGGAACCCACCGTGCAGGCTCATGCCGTTCAGAATGGCCGCCATCCCGAACTCGCGAACGCCGAAAGCGATAGCACTGCAGGTGAAGTCGTCCCGACTCACCACATCGCCACATACCGTGCCTGTCGACCCGGCGAGGTCGGCCGACCCGCCGACCAATTCCGGCATCGTCGACAGAGCCGCGTTCAAACAGGCCTGTGAGGACTGCCGGGTGGCCCGGGGTGCCTGCGCGGCAACGGCTTCCAGTGCGGCAGACAATTCGGCAGGCAGCAGTCGTGCACGGGCACGCCGGAACTCAGCGGCACGCTCGGGCGCGACCGCGTCGAACGCCGCGAATTCCTCGAGCCAGATCGCGTGTTCCTCGCTACCGATCGCGGCGAGCACGGCACACGCCGTGCCGACCTGCGCCGGCACCGCGAACGGCGGAAGCGTCCATCCTGCGAGCTCTTTGGCCTGCGCAAGCCGTTGCGCACCCAGCGGGGAGCCATGCGCCTTCGAGGTGCCGGCGACACCGGGCGCACCATGTCCGATCACCGTGCGCACCGCGAGAAAACTCGGCCGAGGATCGCTCTTCGCCCGGGTGATTGCGGCGTCGATCGCCTCGATGTCGGTCCCGTCGGCCACCACCTCGGTGTGCCACCCGTAGGCCGCGAACCGTGCCACCTGATCGTCGCTGCACGAACGCCCGACGGCTCCGTCGATGGTGATCTCGTTGTCGTCCCAGAGCACAATCAACCCGCCGAGCCCCACATGCCCTGCGAACGAGGCGACTTCGTGACTGACACCCTCCATCAAACATCCGTCGCCGACGATCGCGTACGTGCGATGCCCGGTGATCTCCGGATACCGGGCAGCGGTCATCCGCTCGGCGAGGGCCATCCCCACCGCCATCGCCAGCCCCTGACCCAACGGTCCGGTGGTGCACTCCACGCCCGGCGTGTCACCGAACTCGGGATGACCCGGCGTGCGCGACCCCCACTGCCGGAACCGCCGCAACTCCTCGACGGGCAGGTCGTACCCGAACAGGTGCAACAGCCCGTACAACAGCGCCGAGCCGTGCCCGGCCGAGAGCACGAACCGGTCCCGATCAGCCCACTCGGGGTCGGCCGGATCATGGCGCAGGTGCCGGCTCCACAGCGTCCACGCCATCGGTGCCGCCCCCATCGGCATGCCGGGATGGCCCGACTGCGCGGCCTCCACCATGTCGGCCGCGAGGAACCGCAGGGTGTCGACGGCGAGCAGGTCGGTCTCCACCGACGACACGTTGGTCGGGTGCGCGAGGTCGGTCAGTTGGGTGCCGCTCGCGGCATCGGCGGGCACTATGAGCGGGCGGCGAACTGAGGACTCCGGCATGGCGCGGCCTTTCTGATCGGGTCCGTTCATCGGACCGCATCAGCGCCCCCGCCGCACTCCCCCTCGGGGGTGGGGACCCGGGTGAGATCTCGTCAATGCCCGTAACCCGGGTGCTGCCCGCCGTAGGGTGGAGGGATGCCGGAGTTACCTCCGACCCCGTTGAGGCTTGCGCTCGTCGACGATCACGAGATGGTGCTGCACGGGCTCGACGCCATGCTCGGTCACTTTCCCGACGAGGTCGTCATAGTCGGCCAGTCCACCACCGACACCGCCGCGCTGCGGATGGTGGCGCAACATCGGCCCGATATCGTCCTGTGCGACGTGCGGATCGGCAAGGCCAGCGGCCTCGACCTGTGCCGTCAGATCACCCTGCAGTACCCCGAAACCAAGGTCGTGCTGCTCACCGTCTACGACGACGAGCACTACCTGTATCAGGCGTTGCGGGTGGGGGCGTCGGGCTACATTCTCAAGCGGGTCGACGGGCGCGAACTCGTTGCCCAGCTGCGCCGGGTCCGCGAGGGCGAGACGGTGGTCGACGCCGCACTGGCCGGGCGGGTGGCGCTGGCCGCGGCCCGGCTCAGCGCGGGCCAGTTCTGGTCCGGCGCGCACCTCGGACTGACCCAGCGTGAATCAGAAGTGTTGGGGCTGTTGGTATCCGGTCATTCCAATCGGGCGGTCGCGAGCAAGCTGGTGGTCAGTGAGGACACCGTGAAAACCCATATTCGCGGTCTGTATCGCAAGCTCGGGGTGTCCGATCGCAGCGGGGCAATCGCAGTCGCGTTGCGCGAGGGGCTGTTTCGGTGAGCAACGTGGGCGGCGCGGTCCCCACGGCGGCAGAACTCGCCCCACACCTCGGCGCCGAAGGCGTGCTGCTCTACGCCGTCGACGGCCAGGATCTGAGCATCGTCGATCTGTGGCCCCCGCATCCCTCGGCGAGTTCCTTGCGACTACAGGTCGGTTTCGGGGTGACCGGGTCGGTGGCCCGCACCGGCAAACCGGTGCTGCTCGACAACGACTCGCCACGTAATGCCCTGCACCGCAGACTCTTACATCTGGATCCGCACCAGACGGTGGCGCGGATGTGCCTGCCGTTGCCGGGGCTGGAAGGTGAGGTGGTCGGCGTGCTGGCCGCGCACCGCGGGCCACGGAACCCGTTCGGGCAGCACGACCTCGATGACGCGCGACAGCACGCCGCCGTGCTCGGCCTGTGGCTGCACGCGCGGCGACTGTTCCGCACCGTCAACCGGCAGCGCACCGAGCGGGATCGCTTGGTCGAGCAGGCGATCACCGCCCAGGAAGCCGAACGCCGACGCATCGCCTTCGATCTGCACGACGGTGTCACCACCGCCCTGGCCTCGATGTCGTTCCACCTGTCCGCCGCCGACCTCACCGTCTCCGAACTCCGCGCCCACGTCGACATCACCGACGAGGCCAGCCTGCGCGACCTCGCCAGGGCCCGCGCCGAGCTCGTCAGCGCCCGCGAGCTGGCCGATTTCGCCTACAACGAGACCAGAGCGGCGATCTCGGGCCTGCACAGCCTCGTCCTCGACGACCTCGGCCTGGTCGCCGCGATCGAATCGTTGGTGCGCACGGTGAGCGGCGACGGGCCGCCGGCGATCGAGTTCCTCGTCGACCACGCCGCCGCCATCGACGACATCCCCGACCACGCCGCGGCCACCCTGTACCGAATCGCGCAGGAATCCCTCAATAACGCCGTGAAACACGCTGGGGCACAGCGGATCGTGCTGTCGCTGCGCCGGGTCGGCGACTCGGTCATCCTCGGATGTTCCGATGACGGTGAGGGTTTCGACCCGGCGCAGCGGCGCGCCGACCGCGCCGCCGACTCCGACGGCGAACAGCACTTCGGCCTGACCTCGATCGCCGAGCGCTGCGCCATCATCGAAGCTTCGCTGCGCGTGGAGTCGATGCGGGGACGCGGAACCACCTTGCTGGTCGACCTACCGTTGAGATAGCCGCTGTCCGACCGACGAACGCAGCAGCGGTGCCCGAGGGGTGGCGCCGCTGCTGCGCGTTGCCGCCGCGCTCACCGAGGCGCTGCCGAACGCATCACACCTACGTGGCGGGCTCGGTGGCATCGGCGGCGTTGCGGCAGTTTTCGAGCAGAACCTGTTGTGCTACGGCAACTTCGGAATCTGATCCACCCCAAGTGTGCAGGGCCGCGCTCACGAGCGCACGTCCGAAGGAGAATGTCACAGGCCACGCCCGCTCGTCGATGGTGACCAGCTCGCTCAGGAATTCACACACCCGGGCCGTCGGATGCCCACCGGACAGGAACGCGATCCCTGCCACCTCGGCGGGCACCAGGTCACGCAGTACCGCGAAGGTGGCGGCAGCGACCTCGGCAGGCGGCGTGGCCGCGGCAGCCAGGCCGGCAGTGACGAAGTTCGGCTTGAGCACGATGCCGGTGAGATCCACTCCGGCATCGACGAGTTCGGTGAACAGCGCGCTCAGGGCGAGCCGAGTCGCCCGCGCCGAGGCCGCCGAATCGTGGTCACCGGTGCACAGCACCTCGGGCTCGACGATCGGGACGATGCCGTGCTGCTGACACAGTGCCGCGTAGCGGGCCAGCGCGTGCCCGTTGGCGTCGGCGGAGTAGGGGGTGATCGTGCGCACGTCGAACACCGCCCGCCACTTGGCGAACGCGGCACCGCGATCGGCATAGGAGGCCAGCCGCGCGCCGAGGCCGTCGAGCCCTTCGGTGATCAGCGCACCGCCCTGGCCGGGCAGTGCGGTGGTGCCGGTGTCGACCTTGATGCCGGGCAGGATGCCGAGTTCGCGCGCCGCGATCGGGAACGGGCGCCCGTCGGCGAGATCCTGGCCGAATGTCTCGTCGCACAGGATGATTCCACTGATCCACGCCGACAGGCCGTCTGCGGTGAGCAGCAGTTCGCGATAGTCGCGACGGGTGGTCGCGCTCGCGGGCACCCCTTCCTGTGCCAGCCGCGATGACATGGTTTTGATCGACTCGTCGGCGGCGAGAATGCCGCGGCCGCCGCTGGTCAGCTGCTGGGCGACGTCGGCGAGGGCGGTGGCGGGGAGTGTCGTCATGACGAACAGCATGCGAGCACCCGCGCCCGCCGTCCTCACCCCTTCGGGCGAGACCGGGTGTGAAATGCGGCCGCGCCCACCCGCTCCGGATCGCACAGGTGGGCCACGAACAACCGGGTCGCCGAGGTGGGTTCCTGGGTCGTGCAGACGTGCCACGGCCGGTCGAGAGGGGTGCCCGGCACGGCGTAGGAGACCAGTTCCCCCGAGGCGAGTTGTTCGCGTGCCGCTTCCTCGTGCACCAGCGTGACCCCGAGCCCTTCCCGTGCGGCGGCCACGGCGGCGCCCGAGGTGCCGAGGGTGAGCAGCGGCGGCGCGGCCTGCAACCGGCTCAGCAACGACAGCGCGGTATCGCGGGTGCCGGAGCCGATTCCGGTGAGCAGCCAGGGCGTGGTGAGCGGGTCTTCGACGAGTCCGGGCCGTCCGACCAGCAGCAGTCGATTCGAACGCCGGGCGGCGGTGACCAGCCCGGACCCGCGCGGAGGTCGCCCGGCCAGGGCGATATCGAAGACGTGGTCGGCGGCGCGGGCGAACAGCTCGCCGCGCGTCAGTACCGACAGTGACAGTTCGACATGCGGATGGGCTTGGGCGAATGTGGCCATCAGCACCGGGAGCACATATTCACTGGCCGTCGCGACCGCGCCGATGCGCACCCGTCCACGGTCGGCATCGTGCACCGCCCCGGCCGCTTCGGCGAGTAACCCGAGCAATTTGCGCACATATCCGGCGAAGATCTCGCCCGAATCCGTCGCCACGATGCCACGGCCGGACTTCCCGAACAGCCTGGTGCCCAACGCGTCTTCCAGTGCGGCGATCGCGGCCGACACCGCGGGTGGCGTCACGTGCAGCGTCTCGGCCGCGGCCCGCACGCTGCCGGTCTCGTACACGGCGAGGAAGGTGCGCAGCCGACCCCAGGTGGCGGCGGCGGGCAGGTCGGGACTGGCGAACATCGTTCAATGATGCCTGAACTGTGCGCAGTAAAGATTCCATTGTCGTTGAACAGTCCGCGCCCACACACTGAGAGTGCTTCATAGGCGTGACCCGGAAGGAACGGCGATGACGACGATCGACAACGACGGCGCGGCGACCAAAGAGCGTTGGGATCCGGGCGTACAGAGTTACGCCGGAATGGGTTACTGGAACCCCGATTACGTCCCCAAGGACACCGATGTCCTCGCCGTTTTCCGGGTCACCCCACAGGACGGCGTCGACCCCATCGAGGCCGCGGCCGCCGTCGCGGGCGAATCGTCCACCGCCACCTGGACGGTCGTGTGGACCGACCGCCTCACCGCGAACAGCCATTACCAGGCCAAGGCGTACCAGGTCGACGAAGTTCCCGGCAGGCCAGGCGAGTACTTCGCCTACATCGCCTACGACATCGACCTTTTCGAGGAGGGCTCCATCGCGAACCTGACCTCCTCGATCATCGGCAACGTCTTCGGATTCAAGCCCCTCAAGGCACTGCGCCTGGAAGACATGCGCATCCCCGTCGCCTACACCAAGACCTTCCAGGGCCCCGCTCACGGCATCGTCATGGAACGGGAAATGCTCAACAAGTACGGTCGCCCGCTGCTCGGCGCCACCATCAAGCCCAAGCTCGGCCTGTCGGCCCGCAACTACGGGCGCGTGGTCTACGAGGCCTGTCGCGGCGGCCTCGACTTCACCAAGGACGACGAGAACATCAACTCCCAGCCCTTCATGCGCTGGCGTGACCGCTTCCTCTACGCGATGGAGGGGGTGAACCGGGCGATGGCCGAAACCGGCGAGATCAAGGGCCATTACCTCAACGTCACCGCGGGCACGATGGAGGAGATGTACCGCCGGGCGAACTTCGCCAAAGAGATCGGCAGCGTGGTGGTGATGATCGACCTCACCATCGGTTACACCGCCATCCAGTCGATGGCGCACTGGGCCCGCGAGAACGGCATGCTGCTGCACCTGCACCGCGCCGGGCACTCGACCTACACGCGGCAGAAGACGCACGGCGTGAGCTTCCGGGTGATCGGGAAGTGGTGCAGGTTGATGGGTGTCGACCACGTCCACGCGGGCACCGTCGTCGGCAAGCTGGAGGGTGACCCGGCTACCACTCGCGGTTTCTATGATTCGTTGCGTGAGAACACTGTTCCGAGGAATCTGGGCAACGGCATCTTCTTCGACCAGGACTGGATCTCGATGCCCGGCGTGATGCCGGTGGCCTCCGGCGGCATCCACGCCGGCCAGATGCACCAGCTGCTCGATCTTTTCGGCGATGACGTGATCCTGCAGTTCGGTGGCGGCACCATCGGTCACCCGTACGGCATCGCCGCGGGCGCCGAAGCCAATCGGGTGGCGCTCGAGGCAGTTGTCAAGGCGCGCAACGAAGGTCGCGATCTGCTGATCGAAGGGCCTGACGTACTGCGCAGGGCGGCCAAGCACTGCACACCACTGGAAGCGGCCCTGAACACCTGGGGCGACGTCACTTTCGACTACACCAGCACCGACGCGCCCGATGTGGTGGCGACGCCGGTGCCCTCGATCTGACCAGGAGCACCTGATGAGACTTCGCTACGGAACCTTCTCCTACCTGCCCGATCTCACCGACGACGAGATCGCGGCCCAGGTGAAATACGCCCTCGACCACGGCTGGCCGGTATCGCTGGAGTACACCGACGACCCGCACCCCCGCAATGTCTACTGGGAGATGTGGGGGCTGCCGATGTTCGACCTGGTCGAACCCGACGGCGTGCTCGCCCAGCTCAACGCCTGTCGGGCCACGTTCCCCCAGCACTACATCCGGCTGCTGGCCTACGACGCGACCCTGGGCAGGCAGTCCACCGCGATGTCGTTCCTCGTCCAGCGCCCGGCCGAAGAACCCGGTTTCCTGCTCGAACGCGTCGAGGGCCCGGACCGCACCCAGCGGTACTCGGTGAAGTCCTACGCCACCACCCGTCCGACCGGTGATCGGTACGCGGGCGAGTGAACTGATGGACACACCAAAGGGATTCGGGTTCCATCGGCCGTCGGCAGGCGGCTCGGCGCAGACCACGGCCGTCGAGGAACAGACGCCCGAGCCTGCGATTCTCGGCGACGACGAGGTGCTCGATCTCTCGGCCGACGAGGCCGCGGCCAGGGTGGGCGACACCCTGGCAGCCCTCGACGCCGAACTGGTCGGGTTGGCCGCGGTGAAGCGTCGCGTCCACGAGATCGCCTCGCTGCTCCAGGTCGACCGGGCGCGGCGCCGGTTCGGGCTCACCACCACGCGACCCACGTTGCACATGAGTTTCACCGGTGGCCCCGGCACCGGCAAGACCACGGTCGCCCTGCGGATGGCGGCGATCCTGCACGCGCTCGGCTATATCAGGGCGTCGCGCGTGCACACCGTCACCCGCGACGACCTGGTCGGCCAGTTCATCGGCCACACCGCGCCCAAGACCAAGGAGGCGATCGCCCGCGCGGCCGGGGGTGTGCTGTTCATCGACGAGGCCTATTACCTGTTCCGGCCGGAGAACGAGCGGGACTACGGGCAGGAGGTCATCGAGATCCTGCTCACCGAGATGGAGAACGAGCGCGGAGATCTGGTGGTGATCTTCGCCGGCTACCCGGACCGGATGGCGACGTTCTTCGCCGCCAACCCGGGCCTGGGCTCCCGGGTGCCGCACCATCTCACCTTCGAGGACTACGACCACGCGGAGCTGACCCAGATCGCGGGCCTGATGGTGGAGTCGGAAGGGTTCGCCTTCGACGACGACGCCCACAAGGCGTTCGCCGAGTACCTCACCCTGCGCATGGGCCAGCCCCGGTTCGCCAACGCACGCAGCGTGCGCAACGCCATCGAACGCTGCCGGCTGCGGCAGGCCCGCCGATTGGTCGCGCTCGACCGGCCACTGGGCAAAACCGACCTCATCACCCTCACCGCCGAGGACGTCTACGGCAGCAGCGTGTTCGAACCGGACTGAGTCCTCGCAGGCCGAGCAGGAAGCCCGATTACCGAGATCTATCAGGTGATCGGGCTTCCGCTTTGACAAGGGTGGACAATGTGAGCAGCCTTTTGTCACAGATGTCGGCGCGCGCGATGCCGCGGAACTGAGGAGAGCGGATACATGACCTCGATCCAGGATCCAGCAGATGATCTGAGCGTGACCCCGCCCAAGACCTGGGCGGTCGGCGTTCCCGCGGTAGCGCACGCGCTCGAGTACTCGCTCTCGCAGAACTCCCCGGTGCGCACCGCGCTCACCTTGCTGAACATCAATCAGACCAAGGGCTTCGACTGTCCGGGGTGCGCGTGGCCCGAACCCAAGCACCGGGTCATGAACGAGTACTGCGAAAACGGTGCCAAGCACATCAATGACGAGGCCACCACCCGCCGGGTCACCAGGCAGTTCTTCGCCGAGCACCCGGTCACCGAACTCGACACCATGTCGGACTACTGGCTCAACCAGCAGGGCAGGCTCACCGAGCCGATGGTGAAGCGCCCCGGCGCCACCCACTACGAGCCCATCGCCTGGGATGACGCCCTCGATCTGATGGCACGCGAACTGCGCGGCCTGGCCACCCCGGACGAGGCCCTGTTCTACACCTCGGGGCGGCTCAACAACGAGGCCGCGTTCCTGCTGCAACTGTTCGCCCGCGCCTACGGCACCAACAACCTGCCCGACTGCTCGAACCTGTGCCACGAGTCGAGCGGTTCCGCGTTGACCCAGACCATCGGCGTCGGCAAGGGCACCGTGTCATTGGATGACATCTACGAAGCCGACCTGATCTTCGTCGTCGGCCAGAACCCGGGCACGAACCATCCGCGGATGCTGACGGCGCTGGAGCAGACCAAACGCAACGGCGGCAAGATCGTCGCGGTGAACCCGCTGCCCGAGGCCGGGCTGATCCGGTTCAAGAATCCGCAGAAGGCGCGCGGCGTGATCGGACGCGGCACCGAGATCGCCGACATCTTCCTCAAGATCCGCCCCGGTGGCGACCTCGCGCTGTTCCAGATGCTGAACAAACTGCTCCTCGACGCCGAGGACGCGGCCCCGGGGACGGTGCTCGATCACGAGTTCATCGCCGCGCGAACCACCGGTTTCGACGCCTTCGCCGAGCATGCCAGGACGGTGAGCTGGGAGCACGCGCTCACCGCGACCGGGCTGGCGCGCGAGGAGATCGAGGCCGTCCACCAGCAGGTGCTCGGCAGCAAGAAGATCATCGTGTGCTGGGCGATGGGTCTGACCCAGCACAAACACGGCGTCCCGACGATTCGCGAGATCGTCGACTTCCTGCTGCTGCGCGGCAATCTCGGTCGCCGGGGAGCCGGGGTCTGCCCGGTGCGCGGGCACAGCAATGTCCAAGGCGACCGCACCATGGGCATCTGGGAGCGGATGCCGCAGTCGTTCATGGACGCGCTCGGCAAGGAATTCGACTTCACCCCGCCCGTCGAACACGGCCTCGACGCGGTCGGTTCCATCCGGGCCATGCGCGACGGCCACGCGAAGGTATTCGTCGGTGTCGCAGGCAATTTCGCGCGTGCGACGCCCGACAGCGAGGTCACCGAGGCGGCGCTGCGGCAGTGCTCGCTGACCGTGCAGATCTCCACCAAACTCAACCGCTCCCACACGGTCTGTGGCGAGACAGCGCTGATCCTGCCGACCCTCGGCCGCAGCGACCGCGATATCCAGGCCACCGGCGAGCAGTTCTACACCGTCGAGGACTCGATGAGCGAAGTCCACGCCTCGCGCGGACGCCTCGACCCGGCCGCACCCGACCTGCTGAGCGAGGTGGCGATCATCTCCCGGCTGGCGCGCGCCACGCTGGGGGCGGAGTCCGCGATTCCGTGGGAGGAGTTCATCGCCGACTACGGCACCGTGCGCGACCGCATCTCCCGGGTCGTGCCCGGCTTCGAGAACTTCAACGAACGCGTCGCCGAGCCGGGTGGGATGCTGCTGGTCAATCCGGTCAACGAGGGCATCTACCGCACCGCGAGCGGCAAGGCCGAGTTCACCCGCAACGACTTCGACATGATCGACGCCCCGCCGGGATACCTTGTGCTGCAGTCGCTTCGGTCTCACGATCAGTGGAACACCATTCCCTACGCGAGCAACGATCGCTATCGGGGCATCCACAACGCACGACGGGTGGTGATGGTGAACCCCGACGATCTGGCCGAGCGAGGGATCGCCGACGGTGATGTGGTCGACATCGTGAGTATCTGGCACGACGGCACCGAGCGGCGGGCGGCGAAGTTCGTCGCCGTCGGGTATCCGGCCAGCCGTGGGTCGGCGGCCGCGTACTACCCGGAGACCAATGTGCTGGTTCCGCTCGACAGCACCGCCGACATCAGCAACACGCCGACGTCGAAAGGCATCATCGTTCGGTTGGAACCTGTGGTCTGACGCACAGCTCCTCCACAGCAGGCGCGGTGCCCGCCGCGAGCACGGGCGGCGACGCACGGCAACGTGGGCGCATAGATACACTGCCCTTATGTCCGTGCGCACCCGTCAGCCACTAGTTCCCGGCACCCAGTCGCCGATCCGGGAAGTTCCCCGCTCCATCGAGCGCCCCGAATACGTGTGGAAGAAAACCGCGAACGAGGGCAACGAGCCCTGGGTGCAGACCGCCGAGACCATCGAGAAGATGCGGATCGCGGGCAAGATCGCGGCGCAGGCACTCGAAGAGGCGGGCAAGGCCGTGGTGCCCGGTGTCACCACCGACGAGCTCGACCGGATCGCCCACGAGTACATGTGCGACCACGGCGCCTACCCCTCCACGCTGGGCTACAAGGGTTTCCCCAAGTCCTGCTGCACCTCGCTCAACGAAGTCATCTGCCACGGCATCCCCGACTCGACGGTGGTCGAAGACGGTGACATCGTCAATATCGACGTCACCGCGTTCATCCACGGCGTGCACGGCGACACCAACAGGACCTTCCTCGCCGGCGATGTCGACGAGGAGGTGCGCCTGCTCGTCGAGCGCACCGAAGAGGCCACCAACCGGGCGATCAAGGCGGTCAAGCCGGGTCGCGCCCTGAATGTGGTCGGCCGCGTCATCGAGGCATACGCCAACCGCTTCGGCTACGGCGTGGTGCGCGACTTCACCGGCCACGGCGTCGGCCCCACCTTCCACAGCGGTCTGGTGGTCCTGCACTACGACCAGCCCAACATCGAGTCGGTGATCGAGCCCGGCATGACCTTCACGATCGAACCGATGATCAACCTCGGCGGCATCGACTACGACATCTGGGACGACGGCTGGACCGTGGTCACCCAGGACCGCAAGTGGACGGCGCAGTTCGAACACACCCTGGTCGTCACCGAGACAGGCGCGGAAATCCTGACCTTGCCGTGAGTTGGCGCAGTTCGAAGCTCACGTCGTTGGGTTGTCACCGAGACAGGCGCGGAAATCCTGACCTTGCCGTGAGTCGGCGCAGTTCGAAGCTCATGCGGTTGGGTTGTCACCGAGACAGGCGCGGAAATCCTGACTCTGCCGTGAGTCGGTACGCCGGTTCGGTGGGACCATCGCGGCTGCACGATTCCGGCCGACTGCCCAATCGGACCGGCGCGGGGTGCGCATCGTGACCGACGTGGCCCTGCGCGGGGCGCTGCTGATCGCCGGCACCACCTCTGATGCCGGAAAAAGCGTTGTAGTGGCGGGTATTTGCCGCATGCTCGCCCGGCGCGGGGTGCGCGTGGCGCCGTTCAAGGCGCAGAACATGTCGAACAACTCTGTCGTCACCCTCGACGGCGGGGAGATCGGGCGCGCGCAAGCGTTGCAGGCACGGGCCTGTGGGCTGGAGCCGAGCGTGCGGTTCAACCCGGTGCTGCTCAAGCCCGGTAGCGATCGCCGCTCGCAGTTGGTGGTTCGCGGCAAGGCGGTCGGAACTGTCGGTGCGCGTGACTATTTCACCCGACGGCAGGAACTGCGCGAAGTCGTCGCGGCCGAATTGGCTTCGTTACGTGACGAATTCGATGTCGTGATCTGTGAAGGAGCGGGTTCACCGGCCGAAATCAACCTCCGTGCCACCGATCTCGCGAACATGGGGTTGGCGCGCGCCGCCGACATTCCGGTCCTGGTGGTCGGCGATATCGACCGGGGCGGCGTCCTCGCTCACCTGTTCGGCACCGTCGCCGTCCTGGAAGCCGAAGACCAGCAACTCATCTCGGGCTTCATCATCAACAAGTTCCGCGGCGATGTGTCCCTGTTGCAACCCGGCCTGGACCAACTCGCCACCCTGACCGGCCGCCCCACCCTCGGCGTCCTCCCTTTCGCCGAAGATCTCTGGCTCGACGCCGAAGACTCCCTCGGCACCATCTCCGGCGCCCCGGTAGGCCGACCGGACCCACCCCACGGCACCGATTGGCTCACCGTCGCCGCCATCCGCCTGCCTCGAATCTCCAACTCCACCGACATCGAAGCCCTGGCCTGTGAACCCGGCGTATCGGTCCGCTGGGCCGACAGCCCTCACCAATTGGCCACCGCCGACCTCGTCGTCGTGCCGGGTTCGAAAGCGACCGTCTCGGACCTGGAGTGGCTGCGCGCCAACGGAATAGGCGAGGCCCTGCGCGCCCGCGCCGCGGCAGGCCGCCCCGTCCTCGGCATCTGCGGTGGCTACCAGATGCTCGGGCGGCGCATTGTCGACGGCGTCGAGTACCGGGCCGTGGAATCACCGGCGCCCACCTCGATACCGGATCACGCAGGTGTCGAGATGCCGACGAGGGCGCGACCCTGTGTGGTGGACGGCCTCGGCCTTCTCGGCCTCGACATCGAATTCGCCGACCCGAAGATCGCCCGGCAGGTGACCGGCATCGCGGGCTCGATTCCCGTGCACGGCTACGAGATCCACCACGGCAGAGTCACCCACACCGCCGATCCCGCATGGCTGACCATCGATGGCGACCCCGAAGGTAGTGCGCGAGAGGCGATCTGGGGCACCCATGTCCACGGCCTCCTCGAATCCGACGAATTCCGCCGCACCTGGCTCACCGAAGTCGCCGCCCGAGCCGGGCGCACCGGCTTCACCGTCGCCCCCGACACTTCGGTCGCGGCCGTCAGATCCGCGCAACTCGATCTGCTCGCCGACCTCATCGAACAACACGTCGACCTCGCCGCCCTGGACCACCTGATCCGCGACGGCGCCCCCACCGACATCCCGGTCATCCGAACCGCCCGGTGACCGGCAGTTTCGGTATTGCGCGGGTAACCGCGGACTACTCGCGGCGATGCCGCTTCGACCGCGGTCACGCACCCGCGAGTTGAGGCAAACCCGATCCGTGGAAGGTCGCGGAGCGAGGGAGGCGGCGATCGCCGACCGGCTCGTGGCGCCGATCGCCGCGTGCGCGGCGGTGTGCGGTCGGTCTCGCCTCACAGTCGGCGGTGCGCCGTTGTGACAGGGTTGGCAATTTCGGGGTCGCCGGCAGTGAAAGCCCAGCACACGGGGGTATGGCGATCGGCAGGGCGCGCCGGAACAGGCCGCGTTGTTCAGTCCGGCCGTGTACCGTAACCCGGCATGAAATCTCGGCAGATCACGGTCGGTGACCAGGCCTGGACGGTGCGGGTCGACGGGCCCTCTTCGCGGCACAATGTGCTGCTGCTTCCCGATGCGGACGACCCTGCTGATGTGTTCGACACGGTGTGCGCGCGGCTGCACGAGTCCGACTTGCAGACCATTGTCGTGGAGTCGGTCGAGGGGCTCGATCCCGCGGGTGTGCTCACGATTCTCGACGAGCTCGAACTGCCCTACGTGAATGTCGCGGGGCGTGGGTCGGGCGCGGAGTTGGCGTGGCGGGTGTGTGCGGGCCGGTTCGGGCGGTTCATGAGCCTGGTCGTCGCCGACCACGGTCACCCGGCGGTTCCCGACGCCGACGGCAATGTCGCCGACGCGTCCTGTCCGCCGCTGGAGCTGCCCGTCACCATGCTGGTCACCAAGAGCCTGCCCCGCGCCACCGCCGACGCTTCCGGCCGCTATGTCTACGGCGAATTCCGGGTCGTCCCCTTGGAAGTCGACAACATCGCCACCGAGGCGGGCCACGAATTCGCCACCGAAATCGTCCTCCGCACGAGCCTCTGGTAGACGCGGACCGCCAGGCTCTCGCGATGCTTACCCGAGAGCCTGGTGAAGGTCGGTCCTGATCAGGACTTGCGGTAGGCGGCCAGCCAGTCGAGCCAGTTGTCGGTTTCCTGGAAAGCGTTGGCGCGCACGGATTCCGAGGACAGGAACACGTCGTGGCGGGCGCCGTCGATCGGGACGATCGAGGTGCGCTCGCCCAGGCAACCGGCCCAGCGCTGGATCTGCTTCACATCGAGCACGGCATCGGCCACGTCGACGGCGGGGGAGTGCTCGCGGGCGAACTTGGTGATCCGTGAGCGCAGCAGCAGCGCGGGCACGCCGATGGCCAGGCCCTGGTGCAGGCGCGCCTGTCCGCGGCGGATGGCGCGCAGCCAACCCAGGCGCACCGGTTCACCGCGCAGCGGCTTCCAGTCCAGGTTGTAATCCCACTCACCCGAGCGGCTGGTGTGCAGGCTGTCGCCGTAGGCGGTGCTGACACCGCCGGGTAGCTGGGCGAAGGCGCGGAACCTGCCGACCGTGTTGATCACGGGGGTGCCGATGGTGCGGTAGAACGACGGTCCTTGCAGGTCGAACCAGGGACTGTTGAGGACGAGCCCGACCACACCCGCTGCCGCGCTGCCGCCCGCCCGCTGGAGCCGGTCCAGCCATAGCGGCACAATCAACCCACCGGTCGAATGCGCGACGATCAGCACCTCGTTGCCGGTCTCCTCGCGCGCGATCCGCAGCGCCTCGCTCAGCTCGGCGTCGTAGAACGCCAGGTCGCTGACATAGTGCGCGCTCTGCCCGTCCCGCCGCGAGCGCCCGCATTTACGCAGGTCGAGCGCATAGAATCGGTGCCCGCGCGCGGCGAAGTGCTCGGCCAGGTGCTCCTGGAAGAAGTAGTCGGTGAACCCGTGCACGTACAGCACCGTCGGCTCGACGGCCGGCGCCGCGGCATCGGGCAGATAGCGCACGAGGGTGGCAACCACCTCGCCCTCACCGTCGGGGTCGATACCGAGTGGGAGGGTCCGCTGCTGATACGCGGTGCCGAGAACATCGGGTTGCCACTGCTCGTCGGTCCGGTCGGCGAGGGTTTCGTTCGTCACACTGCTCAATCTATCCCGCGGTCCCGGCGACGTGCAGGCTTGGTTTTCATCACATTCGGGAGGTCCGTTGCAGAAGTGTGCTCGGCTGAGGTGCACAATTGGCATCAGGTGAACGACGGGTAACCTACCTCCCGGCGATTCACCGCGAGTCGCATGAACACCGCCAAAGCGCCCGCGCCAAGCGAACTCACCCGCCGGTGGGTAGCTGAGAAGGACAAGGAAGTCGATCTACCCGTGCCGAACGCTGCGAAGAGTGAAAAGACCGATGTAGTTCTCATCGGCGCTGGCATCATGAGTGCCACGCTGGGCGCGCTGCTGCGGCAGCTGCAGCCGGACTGGACGATCTCGGTGTTCGAGCGGCTCGACGCCGCCGCCGCGGAGAGCAGCGACCCGTGGAACAACGCGGGTACCGGCCACTCGGCGCTGTGCGAGCTCAACTACAGCCCCCAGAACGCCGACGGTTCGGTCGACGTGAGCAAGGCCGTCGATATCAACGAGCGCTTCCAGGTCTCGCGCCAGTTCTGGGCCTCCGCCGTCGACACCGGCGTGCTGGACGACCCCTCGGGCTTCATCAACCCCATCCCGCACGTCAGCTTCGTGCACGGCGCCGACAACGTCGACTACCTGCGCAAGCGCTACGAAGCGCTGGCGCCACACCCGCTGTTCCGCGGCATGGAGTACATCGACACCCCCGACGAGTTCGCCGCGCGCCTGCCGCTGATGGCCAAGGGCCGCGACTTCAGCGACCCGATCGCGCTGAACTGGTCCGACGGCGGCACCGATATCGACTTCGGCGCGCTGAGCAAGCAGTTGCTCGCCTACATCGGCTACTCCGGCGGCGAGATCGCCTTCGGCACCGAGGTCCGCAACCTCGACAAGCAATCCGACGGGTCGTGGAACGTCACCGTCCGCAACCAGCGCACCTACAAGTCGCGCACCATCAACGCGAAGTTCGTCTTTGTCGGTGCCGGTGGTGGCGCGCTGCCGCTGCTGCAGAAGGCGGGCATCTCCGAGGCCAAGGGCTTCGGTGGCTTCCCGATCAGCGGCCAGTTCCTGCGCTCGACCAACCCGGAGCTGATCGCCGCGCACGAGGCCAAGGTCTACGGCAAGGCCGCCGTCGGCGCGCCGCCCATGTCGGTGCCGCACCTCGACACCCGCGTCATCAACGGCAAGAAGGGCCTGCTGTTCGGCCCCTACGCCGGCTGGACCCCCAAGTTCCTCAAGGACGGCTCCAACGCCGACCTGTTCAAGTCGATCAAGCCGAACAATATCGCGTCGCTCGTCGGCGTCGGTCTCACCGAACTGGGCCTGACCAAGTACCTGGTCGAGGAGCTGCTCAAGTCGCAGGAAGGCAAGGTGGGCGTGCTCGGGGAGTTCCTGCCGCGCGCGAAGGGCCGCGACTGGGAGCTGATCACCGCCGGTCAGCGTGTGCAGGTCATCCGTCGCAAGGGTGCCGGTGGTGTGCTGGAGTTCGGCACCGCGGTCATCTCCGCCGAGGACGGCACCATCGCCGGTCTGCTCGGTGCGTCGCCGGGTGCGTCGACCTGTGTCACCGCCATGCTCGACGTGATGCAGCGTTGCTTCCCGCAGCAGTACGCGGGCTGGACGCCGCAGCTGCAGCAGATGATCCCCTCGCTCGGACAGAAGCTGTCGGAGAACCAGGCTCTGTTCCAGGAAGTGTGGGACTGGACCAGCAAGTCGCTGAAGCTGGACGGCAACAACACGTCCGCGCACGAGCAGGTCGCGAGCTACGCGTAGGTGTGAGCGTCGAACTGAGACGGTCGTGGGCGGCGGATCTGGATGCCGCCACCCTCTACCGGCTGCTGCGATTGCGCGTGGACGTGTTCGTTGTCGAGCAGGAATGCGCCTATCCGGAGCTGGATGGGCGTGATCTCCTGTCGACTACGCGGCATTTCTGGCTCGACGACGGCTCGGTGCTCGGCACCCTGCGCCTGCTCGAAGAGGTCGTCGACGGTGTGACGAACTACCGGGTCGGCCGGGTGTGTGTCGCGCAGTCCTCGCGCAAGCACGGGTACACCGCTCGACTGATGCGGGCGGCGCTCGCTGAAACCGGTTCGGCCACTGTGCGATTGGATGCGCAGTCGCATCTGGTCGAGATGTACGCGAAGTTCGGGTTCGCCGTCGACGGGCCGGAATACGACGACGACGGAATCATGCATACGCCGATGCGGCGCGGCTAGGACTCTGACGGCGCAGATGCCCGGGGGTCGGCGTCGATCATGGCCCGCATAGAGTTGGTGTGTGCCTGGTTTTGCTGATGTTGCCGCTGGTCCGCACACCGTCGCGCGTGTGGCGGGTGAGTCGGGGTTCCCGTTCTCCGCTGTGGTGGGGCAGGAGCGGCTGCAGTTGGCGTTGATCTTGTCGGCCGTGCACCCCGGGATCGGTGGGGTGCTGGTGCGGGGTGAGAAGGGCACGGCGAAGTCGACCGTGGTGCGCGCGCTCGCGCAGTTGCTGCCGCCTGTGGTCGATGAGACCGGAGCCCGGCCCGCGCGGCTGGTGGAGTTGCCGGTCGGCGCCACCGAGGACCGGGTCGTCGGCTCGCTGGATCTCGAGCGGGTGCTGCGCGACGGGGAACAGGCGTTCCGTCCCGGGTTGCTGGCCGCGGCCCACCACGGCGTGCTCTACGTGGACGAAGTGAACCTGCTGCACGACCATCTGGTGGACGTGCTGCTCGACGCGGCGGCGATGGGGCGGGTGCACGTCGAGCGTGACGGTGTCTCGCACTCGCATCCGGCGCGATTCGTTCTGGTCGGGACGATGAACCCCGAAGAGGGGGAGTTGCGGCCGCAGTTGCTCGACCGGTTCGGGCTCACCGTCGACGTGGCGGCCTCGCGCGAGGTCGACGTGCGGATGGCGGTGGTGCGCCGCCGCCTGGACTACGAGGCCGACCCCGCCGCGTTCGCCGCCCGCTATGTCGACGCCGATCAGGTGGTGGCCGAACGCATTCTGACCGCGCGGGACCGGTTGCCCGAGGTCGCGCTGGACAATTCGGAGCTGCGCCGGATCGCGGCGCTGTGCGCGTCCTTCGACGTCGACGGAATGCGCGCCGACCTGGTGGTGGCCAGGACGGCGACCGCGCACGCGGCGTGGCGTGGACGGGATCGGGTCACCGAGGACGATGTGCGGATCGCCGCGGAACTCGCGCTGCCGCATCGTCGGCGGCGAGATCCGTTCGACGAGCCGGGGATCAGTGAGCAGCAGCTCGATGAGGCGATGGATGCCGCGGCCGCTGAGGTCGAAAAGGCTTCGGGGGATGAGGAATTCGACGGTCCGCGTGGATCGGGCGATCAGGGGAACGGTCGCCGGGACGAGGACGAACTCCAGGCCGACACCAGTGATTCGGGCCGTCCGGATGGGGTGGACCCCAGCGGTCCGGGCGATGAGAGGTCGCGGGGTGGCGGACCGGATGGCGGTCCGGATGACGAGGGGCCTGATGGTGGCCCCGACGGCGATGGTCCCGGCGGCGGACCGGACGGGTCCGGCCCGGATGGTGGGGGACCGAACGGTTCCGGCGACCGGTCGGACAGCTCCAGCCACGACGGCACCGGGAACGGTTCGCGACCAGGGCCTGAAAAGTTCTCGGGCACACCGACTTCGGCAGCAAAGCCTGCCCCACGCTGGGAGGTCCCCGGTATCGGCGAGGGTGCCCCCGGCCGACGTTCGCGCGCCCGGACCCGAACCGGCCGCACCGTCCGCCCCGACGCCGACCCCTCCACGGGCCTGCACCTGCTCGGCACGGTATTCGCGGCCGCGCCGAAGCAGTTCGAGCGTGGCAGGTTCAGCGGCCCACTCGCCCTGGCAACCGAAGACCTGCGGGGCGCCTATCGCGAAGGCAGAGAAGGTAACCTGGTCGTTTTCGTCGTCGACGCGTCCGGCTCGATGGCCGCCCGCGACCGGCTCACCGCCGTGACCGGCGCCATCGTCACCCTGCTGCGCGACGCCTACCAGCGCCGCGACAAGGTGGCCGTGATCAGTGTCCGCGGTAGTGAAGCCGAACTCGTCCTGCCACCCACCTCCTCGGTCGACATCGCCGTCCGCCGATTGGCCGGGATGCGCACCGGCGGCAAAACGCCGCTCGCCGCGGGCCTGCTGAAGGCGCGCGAGGTGATCGCCCGCGAACACGTCCGCGACCCCCGCCGCCGCCCCATGCTGGTCCTGCTCACCGACGGCCGCGCCACCGGCGGCATCGATCCCCTCCCGCGCGCCCGCACCGCCGCCGCCCTGCTGGCCGCCGATGGCCACACCGCGATGGTCATCGACTGCGAACGCGGCATGATCCGCCTCGGCCTGGCCGCCGAACTGGCCCGCGACCTGCGCGCCCGCTACCTGCGCTTGAACGAACTCACCGGCGAGACGGTCGCCGACGTAGTCCGGGCCACCGGCTCACTCGCCCGCGCGGCGTAGAGCCTGTGAGCGCCACGGGCGCGCCCTGATAGAAATGGTGACGAACTGGCCCCGCGGCCACCGTGCGCCGCGAACACGCGCGTCAGTGCGAATAATGACGAGGAGTGACCAGTGCCCAAAGGTGTTCCCGAGAGTGTGCCCGAGGACGGCATGACGACCCGTCAGCGGCGCAATCAGCCGGTCCTGGCCGTGCACACGGGACCGGGTAAGGGCAAGTCCACCGCGGCGTTCGGGATGGCGTTGCGAGCCTGGAATCAGGGCTTCGACGTGGCGGTCTTCCAATTCGTGAAGAGCGCCAAGTGGAAGGTCGGCGAGGAAGCCGCGTTCCGCACCCTCGGCACCCTGCACGAGGAGACCGGTGTGGGTGGCGCGGTCGAGTGGCACAAGATGGGCGAAGGCTGGTCCTGGACCCGCAAGCACGGCACCGAGGAAGACCACGCGGCCGCCGCTCTGTCCGGCTGGCAGGAGATCTCCCGCCGCCTCGCCGCCGAACAGCACCGCTTCTACGTCCTCGACGAGTTCACCTACCCCCTCAAATGGGGCTGGGTCGACATCGACGAGGTCGTCGAAACCCTCACCCATCGCCCCGGCAACCAGCACGTGGTCATCACCGGCCGCGACGCACCCCAGGCCCTGATCGAGGCCGCCGATCTCGTCACCGAGATGACGAAGGTGAAGCACCCCATGGACGCGGGCCGCAAGGGCCAGCGCGGTATCGAATGGTGAGCGCCCCCGCAGTGGTGATCGCTGCCCCGGCATCGGGAAGCGGGAAGACCACGCTGGCCACCGGGCTGATCGGTGCGCTGCGGCGGGCCGGGCATCAGGTGGCGCCGTTCAAGGTGGGGCCCGACTACATCGATCCCGGCTACCACGGGCTCGCGGCCGGGCGGCCGGGGCGAAATCTGGATCCCGTTCTGGTGGGCGAGGATCGGGTCGTTCCGCTGTATCGGCACGGCGCGCAGGGCTGCGATATCGCGATCGTCGAGGGCGTGATGGGCCTGTTCGACGGCCGGATCGACGAGAACCGGAGCGACGCGATCGCCGAGGGTTCCACCGCACAGGTGGCCGGGCTGCTCGGGGCGCCGGTGGTTCTGGTGGTCGACGCCCGCGGTCACTCCCAGAGTCTCGCAGCGCTCCTGCACGGTTTCGCCACCTACGACTCCTCGGTCCGCCTCGGCGGTGTGATCCTCAACCGCGTCGGCAGCGAACGCCACGAACAAGTCCTGCGCGCGGCCTGCGACCGCGTCGGCCTCCCTGTCCTCGGCGCCCTGCCCCGCATGGCCGAACTGGAAGTCCCCTCACGCCATCTCGGCCTCATCCCCGCCGTCGAACACGGCACCGCCGCCACCGCCGCCGTCGACGCGATGACCGAACTCGTTGCCGCACACGTGGATCTGCGCGCGATCGTTGCCCTGGCGGGTGGCTCGGTGCAGGGTCCCGCGTGGGACCCGCAGGTCGAACTCGCCGACGCCCACCATCAATCGACCTCGTTCGATACCGCGCCGGAATCCGCTGCCGAGCCGTCGACCGCGCGCCCAGATGTTGTCTCGGGCAGGGATCCATTGATCGCGATGGCGGGCGGTCCGGCATTCACCTTCGGCTATGCCGAGCATCGAGAACTCCTGGCCGCAGCCGGTGCCCGAGTGGCGGTTTTCGATCCGCTCTCCGACGAACTCCCTTCAGACACAGCGGGGTTGGTACTTCCCGGCGGCTTCCCGGAGGAGCATGCCGGGCAGCTTTCCGCTAACGAGCGCCTGCGCACCGCAGTGGCCGACGGTGCCGCGAGGGGCCTGCCGATCCACGCCGAATGCGCTGGACTGCTCTACCTCACCCGCTCCCTCGACGGCCACCAGATGGCAGGGGTCATCGACGCCGACGCCGAATTCGGCCCGCGCCTGACGCTCGGCTACCGCGACGCCGTCGCCCTGCACGACTCGGCACTGTGGCGTGCAGGGGACCGGGTGCGTGGTCACGAATTCCACCGCACCCGTCTGTCCCGCACCGGCGCGGAGAACGCTGCCTGGGGTTGGCGGACAACAAGTTCCATGACCGAAGGTGCCGTGATTCGCCAGGTGCACGCCTCCTACCTACACACCCATCCGGCGGGAAATCCCGCCGCCATCGCCCGATTCGTCAGCGCCGCAAGACGATTCGACCGCTGACGGCACACGGCGACGATGACGACCTCCGACGGCGAGCGACAACCGGCGACCGGTGATGCGCCGTCGGGTTCGGCGCTGGCCGTCGGCATCGGCGTACGGCCGGGAACCGAGGCGGAGCGGATCGTTCGCGCGGTGCGGGCGGTCGTCGGCGACACCACCATCGCCTGCTTGGCGACACTCGATCGGCGAGCCGGGGAGCTCGACGTTCTTTCCGCCGCAGCGACTCTCGGTGTGGCAGTCGTGGCGTTCACCGCCGAGCAGCTGGCCGAGGTCGACACCGAGCACAGTTCGGACCGTGTATCGGCAGCGGTCGGCACCCCCAATGTCGCGGAAGCGGCGGCGCTGCTCGCGGGCGGCGGTGAACTCGTCCGAGGGAGAACAATCGTCGATGGGATAGTCGTCGCAGCGGCATCGCTATCGCGTCGACCCTGATGCCCGAATCACTTCGCTGGGCAAGATCGACCGACCGCAGTGCTCGATCCGCTGGGACCGCGCACGGCCGCGATCTGCGTGCAGCTCGCCGATCCGGCGCGGCCGCGCAAGGCCCGGGTGCACCCGGTGCGGCCGCACAAGAAAATCGGAGCCGCCGCGACCTCGTTGTCGCGGCGGCGCCTTTTCTTCTCGCGCGAAAGTCCGTCAAGGGGCGACGGAGGACCAATCGGCGAAACCTGTGGGGTCGTGGCGGCCCATGGAGGCGTGTTCGAACAGGCCCCAGCCTTCGGCGTCGCCGCAGCGGGCGTAGCCGATGTGGTCGATCACGCCGTAGGGGGTGCGGGCCTTGATGGCGGGGTCGGTGAGGTCGTAGGCGCTCGACAGCGACCAGTTCTCGCCCATCCAGCGGCCGTGGGTCCAGTCGGGGTCGGCGCCGTAACCGCAGCCCACGTGCAGGGCGATGCCGGGGCGGGATTCGACCTCCACCTCGAGCGGTTTCCCGTCGGGCGTGGTCATGTCGAGGCGCACCGACTTCGGGTGCCGGGTGCCGGGCTCGTAGGTCCAGTGCATGCGGGGCCAGCCGAGCTGTTCCTTGCGGCCGTCGTTCCAGATCCGGACCGCGTTGTTGAGCGTGCGGGTGCCGTCGGGTTCTTCCTGCACGATCACCACGATCGAGAAGTCCTGGAACCGCAGCGGCGCGTACAGCCACCAGAAACCGTCCATGCCGGTCGGCCGACCGGCGGGTTCGGGCTCACCGGAGGGCCGGATGCCCCATGACCGGTCGCGGCTGCCCGTCCAGACCGCCGGGTCGACCGTGTAGTCGATCCCGTCGACGGCGAGAGTGCCCTCCCACGAACCCGACTGGGCGAAGCGTGAGGCCTCGATGATCGGTCGCGTGCCGGACAAAATCAGGTGCGGCTGCTCCTGCACCGCGGGCTGCGCGCCGGTCCAGGTCAGGTCGAAACCGAGATCGTCGTGCTCGCACACCACCCGCAGTTTCCGCAGCGGCTCGATCACCTCGATCCGGTAGCCACCGACGGCGGTGTTCAGATCGCGCGAGGTGAGCGCGTCGGAGAACCGCACGCTGCGTTGCGCGTCACCGTGGCGCACCGTCGCGAACGCGTCGACGACACCCAGATTCGGGTACACGCCGAAACCGGTGATCAGCATCGCCTCGCCCGCGGGGTCGAAGGCGTTGAAGTAGTAGCGGTCGTAGAAGTTCCGGTCGCTGGTGGCCACCCTGGCCAGCGACAGCGGGGTCTGATGGACCGGGTATTCGTCCAAGGGGACGGGCATGATCGCGCTCATAGTCAGTCCCACTCGTAGGTGCCGTCGAGCAGCGCCTCGAGGCTGAGGCGATGCATCACGTAGTCGTCGAGATCCTCGGGCACGGTGTCCTCACCGAAGTGGATCATCCGGCGCTTGATCCGTCCCATCACGATCGCGTGCCGCAGCGCGGCGTAGATGATGTAGAAGTCCAGATTCTGGACCGAATGTCCGGTCAGCTCTTCGTATTTCGCGACCATCGCGTCGCGGCGCAAGAAGTCGGGCAGGCCGGGCTGATCGAAGCGGGTGGCGATATCCTGGAAGAAGCGGTGGATGAAGATCACCCAGCCCAGGTCCAGCTCGCGCGGGCCGAAGGTGGCCATCTCCCAGTCCAGGATCGCGGCGGGGGTGAAGCCGTCGAACAGGATATTGCCGGGGCGGGCGTCGCCCCAGTTGAGCACCTCGAGGCCGGGCTCGGCGGGCCAGTTCGCTTCCAGCCACTCGAAAGTCCGCTCGATCAGCGGGATCTCGACGCCGTCGTCGGTGAGCGCCCACTTGTACCAAGCGCGCTGGGCCTCGAAATGCCTACGCAGCGCGCAACCTTCGCCGTCGAGCGACGGGAACCGCGTAGCGATGTCGTCGATCGCGTGTACCTGCGCGATCACTTCGACGGTGGAGTCGGCGATCTGCTCGCGCTCCGCCACTGTCGCGTCGAAAACCCAGCCGAAGAACACATACGGCGGATTGTCGGCCGGTACGCGGCCCTCGACCTTCTCCATCACGAAGAATGGCGTGCCGAAGACGGATTCGTCGAGCTCGAGCCAGCGCATCGGCGGCACCGCGACCGCCGAGGCGGCGGCCACACCCGTCATCACCTGATGCTGCAACGGCAGGTCGTAGGACTGGAAGACCGGGAACGAACCGTCCTCGGGAGCCATCCGCGCGACGAACGAACCGCTCTCGACGACACCGCCCACCGACCATTCCGCATCGAAGAGGATGGTGGTGCTCGACATGCCGCCGGTGGTCGGCTTGCTCAGGTCGGTGACCTTCGCGGGTGTGTCGGCGCCGACTTTGCCCGACAACCACTGCGACAACTGCTCGGCGAGTTCGTCGAGATCACGCTCGGTGACGGTGAGCGAGTGTTGCGCGGTGTGGTCCGGATCGTCGGACATAGGTGCGGTCCCCCTTTTCGCCGATATATAACGCGTTGCAGTACTGGCGTACCGGAAGACCGTCCGGAATGTAAGCCCGGCGTCGGTGAGTGAGATTCAGGGTTGACAGGGAAAAGATCGGGGTTTCCCGGACGCGCTCGGCAGCGACACCGATTAGCTTCGGTAACAATCGATCTCGACGGGGAGGCATGGGTGTCCACAGTGACCAGAGCGCACGCACGGCGATATCGCGAGTGCACCGCTACCCGCTCCGACCTGGCGTCCGATCACCCGGCTCGCCTTCCGCTTCAGTGTCGCCTACCTCGGACTGTTCTGTCTGTGGATGGCCCAGATCACCTTCGTCTTCCTCGGCGTCTTCGCGCTGTGGTTGCCCGAGAAGGTCATGCTCTGGCAGATGATCGCGCTCGAGCCGGTGAGCGGCTGGATCGGCGAGCACGTGTTCGGGGTGCGGGCCGAGCTGGCCATGAACGGCAGCGGTGACCAGGCGGCGATCTGGATTCAGTGCGGAGTGCTCCTGGTGGTCGCGGTGCTGATCACGGTCGTGTGGTCGGCGCTGGACCGGCGCAGGCGCGCGTATCCACGGCTGCTGAGCTGGTTTCTCACCGCGATGAGGTTGTTCGCGGGCGGGCAGATGCTGTTCTACGGTTTCGCGAAGCTGATCCCGACGCAGATGCCGGAACCTTCGCTGATAGCCCTGCTCACTCGCGTCGGTAATCTGACACCGATGGCGATGTTGTGGACGCAAGTCGGATCCTCACCCGCCTACGAGATCGCGCTGGGCGTGGCCGAAGTACTCGCCGGGCTGCTGCTGTTCTGGCCGCGCACGGCGACGCTGGGCGCCATGCTGAGCGTGATCAGCATGGCGCAGGTGTTCCTGTTCAATCTCACCTTCGACGTCCCGGTGAAGATGCTCGCCGGGCACCTGCTGCTGATCGGGCTGGTGCTGCTCGCCCCGCAGGCCTGCAGGATCGCGAATGTCCTTGTGCTGGAACGAGATTCGGGACCGGCTGTGCAACCACCGCTGTTCTCGTCCCGGCGGGCGAACCGGTCGGCCGCTGTGGTGCAAGTCGCGGTCGGGTTGTGGATCACCGTGGGGATGATCTTTGTCGGGATGGAGAGCTGGCGCGAATACGGCGGCGGCGCAACGAAACCCGAGCTCTACGGCATCTGGGAAGTCGGCGAGTTCAGCGTCGAAGGTGCCCCGGTCCCGCCGCTCACCACCGATCCGGTGCGCTGGCAACGCCTCGTCATCGACGTGGGTTCGGCGGGCTACCAGCGGATGGACGACACCATCGTGGCGGTGCTGGCGACGACCGACCTGGCGGCGAACACGATGACGCTCGCCGCCGCACCCGCCGGCGCGGATGAAACCCCCGCGCCCTACGCGACATTCACAATCGATCGAGCCCCCGACGACACGCTGACCCTGCGCGGCGAACTCGACGGCCGCCCCGCCGCGGTCACGCTCACCCGCACCGACCTGGAGAGCTTCCCGCTGCGCGGCACGGGGTTCCGCTGGGTGCAGAACCAGCCGTACTTCGGCTGATCTCGTGCCCGGTGGGTCAGCCGATGGTGATGGCATCCAACCGGATACGCAGGAAATCGGCCGATACCACCGGCGGGCCCTGCTCCACCATCCCGATCGGCGGGGCGACCGGCGTCACCACCGACCACCCTTCGGCCTCGGTGTACACCTGCAACCCGCCCGCGCCGCGTCGCCGCCCGCGCGCCGGCGGGCCAGATCGACCGAGGCGATGCTGTTCATGCTGGTGTCTCCTTCGGCGGTGCGACACCGATGTCCTCGAACCACAGATCGGGGCGTTCGGCGATGAAGTCGGTCATCAGGGACACACAGCGCGGATCGTCGAGGACGATCACCCGCACCCCCTGTTCGGCCAGCCAGTCGTGGCCGCCGTGGAAGGTCCGCGCCTCGCCGATGATCACGGTGCCGATCCCGAACTGGCGGACCAACCCGCTGCAGTACCAGCACGGGGACAGCGTGGTGACCATGATCGTCGGCCCGTAGTCGCGGCGGCGGCCCGCGGCGCGGAAGGCATCGGTTTCGGCGTGCGCGCTCGGGTCGTCGTTCTGAACACGGCGGTTGTGGCCACGCCCGAGCAGGGTGCCGTCGGCGTCGAACAGGGCGGCGCCGATGGGGACACCACCCTCGGCCAGCCCGAGCAGGGCTTCGTCGTAGGCCACGTCCAGGAGTGCGTGCGGCTGCGTCATGGCCTCCACTGTCCTGCCTGCGGGCACTGGGCGCACACCGCGCCGCGACATGATGGGCAGAAGCGGGGCTCCACCGTCGATCCGCGATGCGTCTGTCGGCGGGTGCGTTCGGGCCGTGGCGAGCCAGGAACTAGGCTGAGAAACTGTGCCGAACACCGCTGACACCGCATCGACCCCGCCCGCAGGCGACCCGAACTACCTGGTCGGGCTCGATCTTCGTGGACGTAGAGTAGTCGTGGTCGGCGGCGGCACCGTTGCCCAGCGCCGACTCGGGCTGCTCGTGGCCGCCGGTGCGGATGTGCACGTGATCAGCCGCGCGGTCACCCCGGCTGTCGAGGGCATGGCAACGGCGGGGCAACTCGGTGTCGAACTGCGCGCCTACGCCGACGGCGATCTCGACGGCGCCTGGTACGCGATGGCCTGCACCGACGAACCCGAGACCAATGCCGCCGTGGTCGCCGAAGCCACCGCCAAGCGCATCTTCTGCGTCCGCGCCGATATCGCCCGTGACGGCACCGCGGTCACCCCCGCGACCGCCCGCTACGACGGACTCTCGCTCGGCGTGCTCGCCGGTGGCGCGCACCGTCGCTCGGCCGCGGTGCGCAACGGTCTGCTCGAAGCGCTGCAATCCGGTGTGGTGACCGATGATTCGGAACCGGTGCCCCCCGGCGTCGCGCTCGTCGGCGGTGGTCCCGGCGATCCCGACCTGATCACCGTGCGTGGTCGCAGGCTGCTCGCGCGTGCCGACCTGGTCGTCGCCGACCGGCTCGCCCCGCCGGAACTGCTCGCCGAACTGGGCCCGCACGTCGAGGTGATCGACGCCGCGAAGATCCCGTACGGCCGGTCGATGGCGCAGGAGGCGATCAACCTCGCGCTTGTGGAGGGTTTCAAGGCGGGCAAGTTCGTGGTCCGGCTCAAGGGCGGCGACCCGTATGTGTTCGGCCGTGGGTACGAGGAACTCGAGGCGTGCACCGCGGCCGGTATTCCGGTGACGGTGGTGCCCGGCGTGACCAGCCCGATCTCGGTCCCCGGCGCGGCCGGTATTCCGGTGACCCATCGCGGGGTGACCCACGAGTTCGTGGTCGTGAGCGGACACGTCGCCCCCGAGCACCCCGATTCGCTCGTCGACTGGCCGGCGCTGGCCAAGCTGCGCGGCACCATCGTGCTGATGATGGCGGTCGAGCGGATCGACAAGTTCGCCGCCGCCCTGCTCGAAGGGGGTCGCCCGGCCGATACCCCGGCCGCGGTCATCCAGGAGGGCACGCTGCGCACCCAGCGGGTGGTGCGCGCCGACCTCGCCACGGTCGCCGACCGGGTCAAGGAAGAGGGCATCCGTCCGCCCGCGATCATCGTCATCGGCCCCACGGCGGGCTTCGGGCTCGACTAGCTTCGCGGGCCGCGCGCCCGCGCGTTGCCATCGCGCCAATTACACTGCCTCGTTGTGCTCGATAAACCCGCTGCGACGATGCAGTATCCGGTGACGGGGCGGGCCTTCGGTCTCGCCATCCTCGTACTGAGCGGCCTGCAGTTCATGGTCGTGCTCGACGGCACGGTCGTGATCTTCGCGCTGCCGCGGCTGCAGGAGGAGATGGGGCTGTCCAGTTCGGGCAGTGCCTGGACAGTGACCGCCTACGGCCTCACCTTCGCCGGACTGATGCTGCTCGGTGGCAGGCTCGGCGACGCGTTCGGGCGTAAACGGATGCTGATCATCGGCGTCGGGGTGTTCACCGCCGCGTCGCTGGCCTGCGGTCTGGCCAATAGCGAGGCGATGCTGCTGATCTCGCGCGCCTTCCAGGGCGCCGGTGCGGCCATCGCGGCGCCGACGGCCTTCGCGCTGGTCGCGACCACTTTCGCGCCGGGACCCGCACGCAATCAAGCCATCGCGATCGTCGGTTCGATGGCCGGTATCGGGTCGGTCGGCGGTCTCGTTGTCGGTGGTGCGCTCACGGAGTTCTCGTGGCGGTGGATCTTCCTGATCAACGTGCCGATCGGCGCGCTCATCGTGGCGGGCGCGGTCTACAAGCTGGCCGACACCGAGCACCATCGCACCCCACTGGACATCAAGGGCGCGATCCTGGGGACCCTGGCGTGCGCGACGATCGTGTTCGGCGCGACCGAGGGCCCGGCCATGGGCTGGACCAGCCCGATCATCCTCGCCTCACTGATCGGCGGATTCGCGCTGCTGGTGATCTTCGTGTTCACCGAACGCCGCGAGGCCGATCCGCTGCTGCCGTGGTCGCTGTTCGACAGCCGCGACCGGGTCGCCACCTTCGCGCTGATCTTCCTGGCCGGTGCGGTCCTCGGCGCGATGACGTTCTTCGTCGCCCAGCTGCTGCAGAACGTGCTCGGCTACAGCCCGTTGCAGGCCGGTATCGCCTCGATCCCGTTCACTGTCGGCATCGGTGTCGGTGGTGCGGTCGCGTCGAAGTTGGCGCTCGTGTTCGCGCCGCGCTGGTTGCTCGCCTCGGCCTCGGTCGTGCTGGCCATCGGGCTGCTGTTCGGCTCCACGCTGGACCGGCATGTGCAGTACCTGCCGACCCTGCTGGCCTTGCTGGTGGTGATCGGCTTCGGCGTCGGTGTCGCGATGGTGCTGGCACCGCTGTGCGTGCTCGTCGGCGTGCCGCAGTCGAATATCGGCCCGCTCTCGGCGGTCGGTCAGATGTTCATGAACCTGGCGACGCCGATCGCGATCGGCCTGCTGAGCCCGATCGCTGCCTCGCGCACGCTCTCGCTGGGCGGTAGCGACGGCCGCGCCGCGGACATGTCGCCTACCGAAATCGACGCACTGAACAGCGGATACACCCTGGTCTTGTTCGTGTGCGCGATCCTGGCGGTCCTGGCCGCCCTCGTCGCGCTGACCCTGCGGTTCACCCCGCAACAGCTGGTGCAGGCACAGCACGCGCAAGAAGAGGCTCAGCGGAGCTGACCGGCGCCGGGCGCGCTGCTCACAAGCGCCCGGTGATCTTGGTCGGAGTGACGCGGATGACGACTCGTTCGGCGTCGTGCACCGATGCCGGGTTGAACTCGCGATACGGCTTGCCGGTGTATTTGAGCGACATCTCGTCCGGCAACGCCCGTTCTGGATCCGGTGTGGTGGTAGCGGTTCCGCGGACCTCGGCATAGAGGAACGGCCGTTCCGGCGGGTTCACCATCACGGTGATCCGCGGGTCGCGCACCAGGTTCTTGGCCTGTTGCCGTGAGACGGTGGTGGAGAACAGTAGATCATCGCCCTCGCGTTTGATCCAGACGACGGTCAGATGCGGATGCCCGTTGGGCCCGACCGTGGCGACGGTCGCGTAGACCTTCTCCTCGTCGAGGTAGGACTTCAGCTCATCGGAAAGCACAGCGGTATCGGTCACGCCCTTGGACAACGCCTGCCCCCGCCCGGGAATTCCGGCGCCGATCCGATCCGGTAGCCGGGCAGCATTTCTCGTTCACGCGGCGGGCGCGTTCCGCCCGCCGCGTGTCGTGTCAGACGGTGTGCGCGTCGGCGACGGTGAGTGCCTGGTCGAGGATGGCGAGCCCTTCCTTGGCCTCGGCTTCGGTGATCACGCACGGCGGGACAACGTGCAGGCGGTTGAAATTGACGAACGTCAGTAGGCCGCCGACCCGGCAGGCGGCGACCAGTTCGGTCATCGCGGGACTGGTGCCGCCGTAAGGGGCGAGAGGTTCGCGGGTGGTGCGGTCGCGGACCAGTTCCAGTGCCCAGAAGACGCCGAGCCCGCGAACCTCACCGATGCTCCGATGCCGTTGCGCCAGTTCGCGAAGGCCGGGTCCGATGACCTTCGCGCCGATGTCGGCGGCGTTCTCGACGATGCGCTCCTCGGTCATCGCGTTGATCGTCGCGACGGCCGCGGCGGCGGCGAGGGGATGGCCCGAGTAGGTGAGCCCGCCGGGATAGGGTCGGTTGGCGAAGGTCGCCGCGATGGCCGCGCTGATCGCCACGCCCCCGAGCGGGACGTAACCGGAGTTCACCCCCTTGGCGAAGGTGATCAGATCGGGCACGACATCGAAATTGTCGATGGCGAACCACTTTCCGGTCCGCCCGAAGCCCGCCATCACCTCATCGGCGATGAACACGATGCCGTGCTTGTCGCACAGTTCGCGCACCCCACGCAGGTACTCCGTGGTCGGCACCATGATGCCCGCGGTGCCGGGCACCGACTCCAGGACGATCGCGGCGATGGTGGCCGGACCTTCCATTTCGATGGTGCGCTCGAGATGGGTCAGCGCCCGTTCGGTCTCCTGCGCCTCGTCGGTGGCATGGAATTCCGAGCGGTACAGGAACGGCCCGAAGAAATGCACGGTTCCGGTGTTGCCGTGGTCGTTGGGCCAGCGGCGCGGGTCGCCGGTGAGGTTCACCGCGGTCTCGGTGCCGCCGTGGTAGGAGCGGTACCGCGAGAGCACCTTGTAGCGCCCGGTGTGCAGACGCGCCATCCGAACCGCGTGCTCGACCGCGTCGGCGCCGCCGTTGGTGAAGAAGATCGTGTCGAGGTCGCCGGGCGTGCGTTCGCTGATCAGCCGGGCCGCTTCGGAGCGCGCGTCGTTGGCGAAACTCGGTGCGACGGTACACAGTGTGGCCGCCTGCTCCTGGATCGCGGCGACGACCTTCGGATGCTGGTGGCCGATATTGGTGTTCACCATCATCGAGGAGAAGTCGAGCAGGCGATTGCCCTCGCCGTCCCACACGTAGCAACCTTCGGCGGCGGTGAGCACCATCGGCGTGAGAGCCGCTTGCGCGGACCAGGAATGGAAGACGTGGCGGCGGTCGAGTTCGTAGGCGCGAGCGGCCTCATCGGAAAGCGTCATGGTGAGTCTCCCTCGAATTATTTGTTCTGCGGGAAGCCGAGTTCCAGCCCACCGTGGCTGGGGTCGAGCCAGCGGGCGGTGACCGCCTTGGTGCGGGTGAAGAAGTGCACGCCGTCGGTGCCGTGCGCGTGCGAGTCGCCGAACAGGGAGTTCTTCCAGCCGCCGAAACTGAAGTAGGCCATCGGCACCGGGATCGGGACGTTGATGCCGACCATGCCCACCTCCACCTCGTGCTGGAACCGGCGTCCCGCGCCGCCGTCGTTGGTGAAGACGGCGGTGCCGTTGCCGTAGCGGTTCGCGTTGATCAGCGCCACCGCCTCCTCGTAGGTGCCGACCCGCACGACCGACAGCACGGGGCCGAAGATCTCGTCGGTGTAGACGCTCATGGTTGGCGTCACCTCGTCGAGAATCGTCGGGCCCAGCCAGAATCCGTCCGGCGCGCCGTCGACGGTGAGGTTGCGACCGTCGAGAACCACACGGGCACCGGAGTTCTCGCCCGCGTCGATGTACTCGGCCACCCGGTCGCGGTGCGCGCGGGTGATCAGCGGGCCCATCTCGGCGCCGCTGGTGCCGTCGCCGGTGACGATGCCGCCGGCCCGCTCGCTGATCTTGGCGACCAATTCGTCGGCCACCCCGCCGACGGCGACGACCACACTGATCGCCATGCACCGCTCACCCGCCGATCCGAAACCGGCGTTCACGGCGGCGTCGGCGGCCAGGTCCAGATCGGCGTCGGGCAGCACCACCATGTGGTTCTTCGCGCCGCCCAGTGCCTGCACCCGCTTGCCCGCCACGGTGCCGCGCTGGTAGACGTACTTGGCGATCGGGGTCGAGCCGACGAACGACACTGCCTTGATCGCCGGATTGTCCAGGAGTTCGTCGACGGCGACCTTGTCGCCCTGCACGACGTTGAACACACCGTCGGGCAGCCCGGCCTCCTGCCACAGCCGCGCCAGCCACAGCGCCGCCGACGGATCCTTCTCGCTCGGCTTGAGCACCACCGTGTTGCCCGTGCCGATCGCCAGGGGGAAGAACCACATCGGCACCATCGCTGGGAAATTGAACGGTGAGATGATCGCGACCGGGCCGAGCGGCTGGCGGATCGAGTAGATGTCGACCTCGGTCGAGGCGTTCTCGGTGTACCCGCCCTTGAGCAGATGCGGAATGCCACAGGCGAATTCGACGACCTCGAGACCTCGGGTCACCTCGCCGAGCGCGTCGGCGGCCACCTTGCCGTGCTCGGCCGTGATGATCGCGGCCAGTTCCGTTCTGCGTTCGGCGAGCAGTTCGCGGAAGCGGAACAGCACCTGGGTGCGGCGGGTGAGCGAGGTGTCGCGCCAGGACGCGAAGGCCACCGTCGCGGCATCGATCGCGGCGCGGGTATCGGCCACATTCGCCAGCGCCAGCTCCCCGGTGACGACACCGGTGGCGGGATTGGTCACCGGCGCGGTGGTCTCGCTGGTCCCGCTCACCGATTTGCCGTCTATCCAATGGCCGATGGACTGCATGGATGCCTCGTTTCGCCCCAGTGGTGTGATGCTTCCACCCTGGTCTATCCCTCGCCTGGCGAGGGCCGACGATTTGTACACATTTTCGGGATTCGTATTACGATTCGTCAGTGCAGTTGACCGTGGCCGATGTGCTCGCGACGCCGGTGATGCAAGCCGGGCAACCCGAGGTCGTCTGTGCCGCGAACCTGGACCGGCCGGTGCGCTGGGTACATGTCAGCGATCAGGCCTCGGTGGCCGACCTCCTGGTCGGCTCGGAGTTGATCCTGACCACCGGGCAGGCACTCGCCGCTCCCGAGCAGGCGCGGATCGCCTACCTGCGATCCCTGTCCGCCGCCGGTATTGCGGGACTGGTCGTGGAACTCGGCAGCTATGTGAGTGAACTCGGACCTGTCGTCGCGGCCACCGCCGCCGAACTCGGGCTGCCGGTGATCGTGCTGCATCGGGTGACCCGCTTCGTGGAAATCACCGAAGCCGTCCACCGGGCGATCGTCGCCGACCAGTACGCCGAACTCGAGTTCGCGCGCACCGTGCACGAGACCTTCACCGAGCTGAGTGTGCGCCGCGCCGCGCTGGCCGAGATCGTGCAGACCGCCGCGAGCATGCTCGACGCGTCGGTGGTGCTCGAAGACCTCTCGCATCGAGTGCTGGCGGCCACCGCCCGCCACATCAGTTCTGCTGCGCTGCTGGAGGATTGGGAGTCGATGTCGCGGCTGCTGCCCGACGGATCCGGCGTGGTCGGCGTGGGCCCGCACACGCAACGCTGGGGCAGGCTGATCCTGCGCACCGGCCGAGCCCATACCGCGCGGGTCGACATGGTGCTCGAACGCGCCGCGCAAACCATCACCCTGCACCGGATGATCGACAAAGACCGCTTCGGGCTGCACCGGCAAGCCCAAACCGGCCTGATCGCCGACCTGGTGGAAGGACGGGTGACCGACGAGCGTGACGCACAGGCCCGCGCTGCCGCGCTCGGCCTGCACCGGCGGGCCCGCTACGTGCCGCTGGCGCTCGAGATCGATACCGAGTCGACGACGGATCCGGTGGCGGCGCAACGACGGAGCGAGTCGATCGTCGAAGCGGTGACCCATGCACTCGGCCTGGTCGGCGCTTCGGCGCTCAGTGCGGCAGAGCACCGGCGAACGCGCGGTGGTACCGACGGGGAACAGGTCACCGTGATCCTCGCGGTGTCGCGTGGCGGTGATGTCGATGATCGGCTGGCGCCGGTGTGTTCGGCGGTGCTGGCCGAGGTCCGCCGGGTCGAGGGCGTGCGTCGTGCGGTGATCGGCGCCGGCGCCGATTCCGATTCACTCCTCGATACCGCGGGCAGGCTCGCGCACGCGGCGGGTGTCGCCGAGGTGGCCCAGTCGATGACGACGGTGCCCAGCCGAATGTTCTTCCGCAGCGCCGATATTCGCCTGCGCGGCTTGCTCTCGTCGATCCGCGACGAGCCGGGCGTGCAGAGCTTCGCCGAGGCCGAACTCGGCGCGCTCCTGCGCTACGACATCCGGCACACGGCCGATCTCACCGGGACCCTGCGCCGCTTCCTCGACCTGGCAGGCAACAAGACCGACCTCGCCAAGGCGCTCGCGATCAGCCGACCCACCCTCTACGACCGCCTCGACCGCATCGAACGCATCCTCGCCGTCGATCTCGACGATGGTGAATCGCGGACTTCCCTGCACGCCGCGCTGCTCGTGCGCGACCTCACCGCGGGCGACAAACTCTAGGCCGTCCGCGGTCGGTTCTGAAGCGACGCAGGTGAACCCGCGTTGATATCGCGCTGGAAAGCGGCGAGCTCAGCGAGCGAGGACCCCGCTGGATTCGACGGCGGCGACGATCAGATCCGCGACGCCGCGCTGCCCGGCGCGGGTGGGGTGATAGGGGAGCAGGGTCTGATCGGCCAGCATCGGGTCGAACCAGCGGGTCGCCGGGTCGGCACACATCCCGAACTCGCGCGAGGCGGCGACGGTATCGATGTACACGGCGCCGTGGTCGGCGGCCGCCCGGGCGACGACGGTGTTGAGGCGTTCGAACTTGGACTGGATGTAGGCGGCATCGGCGGGGAGCAGGCCCAGCATGGCCGAGCAGCTGGTGTCGGTGAGATAGGTGGGCCAGCCGTCGACGAAGACGGTCGCATGCGGTGCGAGCCGGGTGATGTCGGCCAGCGCGGCGGCGTAGGCGGGCGCGATCGCGTCGATCTTGCTGTCCCACTCCGGATCTGCCTCGGCGGCGCACCCACCGCTGAGTGCTCTCGCATGACAATGGCCGAGGATGAACTCGGTCATGTCGGCATCATTGTCGCCCATGTGCAGCGTGACGATCTCGGTGGCGGGACCGAGCGCGTCGAACTGCGGGGCGATCCCGGCGCCCTGCGAGTTGTACAGATCGGGAATCTTCGCCGAGCTACATGTCCGGTCGTCCAGCACCAGCCCGAGTTTTTCGGCGACCAGTTTCGGTGCGTTGGACGTGGAACGGACGCATCGCAGCGGAGCTGCGAGGTCGAGATCGACCGCACCCGTCGTGGCTGCCCCGGAATCACCGAGCGCGACGTAAGTAGCACCCGCCTCGGCCTGTGCCCCGGCGTGCGTCGACACCGAAAACATCAGCGCTAGAGCACCGGCGAGCAGCAAGCTCTTCATCGAACATCCTGACGGTCGTAGTTCAGTCTTTGCGGCCGGTGAGAGCCAGCGACGTACCGAGCCCGATCATAACCAGGCCGCTGGTACCGCCGACGGCGGCGAGACGGCGTGGCGACCGCGCGAACCACGACCGTGCCGACCCCGCGACGAGCGCCCAGAGCGAGTCGAAGATCAGGCCGAACACCGGGATGCAGAGCCCGAGGATCAGCATCTGTTGTGGGACCGAACGCGTGGTGTCCACGAACTGTGGCAGCAGCGCCGCCAGGAAGACGATGTTCTTCGGGTTGGTGACCCCGACGATCAGCCCGTCCCGGAACGCGAGAATCGGCCGGTGCGGATCCACTCCCTGTTCGGAATGAAAGGCCGCCCGCAGTGCGTCACGATGCCGAATCGCCTGTACGCCGAGGTAGACCAGATAGGCGGCCCCAACGAGTTTGATCGCCGTGAACACCGCCGCCGACGCGGCCACCACCGCGCCCAACCCGAACGCGACCGCGACAACCTGTCCGTACACCCCGACCGAGTTGCCGAGCACGGTCATCAGCGCCGATCGTCGCCCCACGGTGAGCGCACGACCGATAGTGAACAAGACGCTCGGCCCGGGCACGATCACCAGCAGAAACGCCAAACCCGCGAACGAGGCCAGATGAGCCGAAGACACCATCGCCCCACGCTATCCGGCGGCTCGAGCGGTGACAATGGTCCACATGAGCCGGGGAACAATCGTGCGGTGGTGGCGGTTGTTCCGCGCATGACGACACTCGGATTGATCGGTAGCGGACATATCGGTTCCACCGTGGCGCGGCTGGCTGTGGACGCGGGCTATGACGTGGTCCTCAGCAACTCGCGTGGACCGGAGACCTTGGCGGATCTGGTCGCCGAGCTGGGTCCGCGGGCGCGGGCGGCTACCCCGGCCGCGGCGGCGGCCGCCGGTGATCTCGTGGTGGTGACCGTGCCGTTGAAGGCGTATCGGGAGGTGCCGGTCGCACCGCTCGCGGGCAAGGTCGTGGTCGACACCAACAACTACTATCCCGACCGCGACGGTGCGTTCCCGGAACTCGACGCTGACGAGACCACCACCAGCGAACTGCTGCAACAACACCTTCCCGAGTCGAAGGTGGTCAAGGCGTTCAACAACATCGTCTACGCCAACCTCGCCGAACTCGCCCGGCCCGCGGGCGCCGCGGACCGCTCCGCCTTGCCCATCTTCGGCGACGACCCCGACGCCAAGAAGCTGGCAGCCGACCTCATCGACACCATCGGCTATGACGTGGTCGACGGTGGCTCCCTCGCCGAAAGCCGTCGCTCCCAACGGGATACACCGGTCTACATCCACCCGTACGCCGTCGCCGACGGCAACTGGCCGCCCGCCTCGAAGCGCGGTAGTGCCGAGCAGGTGCGTGCGGCCCTCGCCGCTGCCGAGGTCTGAGCCCTTTCGGGGTGCGCGCCAGGTAGGAATCGGGGGTTGTGGGCGTCGGTGCCGACGACGAAACTTGTTGTATGAGTGCGTTGTCGCAGAACCTGATCGACCAGTGGATCGCGTTGGCCGGGGTCGAAGCCGAACAAATCGGTGCCGGGGTGGTGGGGCGGTACAGCGAGCCGCACCGCCGCTACCACACCGGCACGCACCTGGCGGTGATGCTCGCGGCCATCGACGAATTCGCCGGTGCCGCAGCTGATATCGATGCTGTGCGGTACGCGGCGTTCTTCCACGACGCGATCTACGCCGTCGCGCGGGCCGACAATGAGGAGCGTAGCGCGGATCTGGGCCGTGACATCCTCGAATCACTCGGTGCCGCACCGGAATTGGTCGAGGAGGTGGTGCGGCTGGTGGTGCTGACCCGCGGGCACAAGCCGCAGCCGGGCGATGCGAACGGCGCGGTGCTCTGTGATGCCGACCTCGTCGTTCTCGGCGGCACACCCGAGGAATACGCCGCCTACACCACCGCGATCCGTGGCGAATACGCCCACGTCCCCGACGACCTGTTCCGGGCGGGCCGCGCGTCGGTGCTGCGCAACCTGGCCAACCAGCCCCGCCTGTTCCGCACCGACCTCGCCCACGACCGCTACGAGGCGATCGCCCGTGCCAACCTCGCAGCTGAACTCGCCGAACTCACCGCGGTGATCGGCTGACGTGACCAGCTGCCCGGTTCTCCGAGAATCCGGCGTCGTGACCAGGCGGCAGCGGTCGCGGTCGTCGACGGTGGGGACATCGACAAACCGCGGCCGATCGGTACCGCCCTGACGGGTGCGTGGCCGTCGTGTCGTCAGAGAGCGGTGAGCATCTCGGCGGCCAGTGGGCTCGCGGAAGCGGGGTTCTGGCCGGTGTAGAGATTGCGGTCGACCTCGATGTGCGGGGCCCACGGGTCGCCTTCGCGGTAGTTGACACCGAGCGCGACCAGCCGGTCCTGGAGCAGCCACTTCGCCTTGTCGGCGAAGCCTGCCTGGGTCTCCTCGGCATTGCTGAACGCGGTGAGCCGGTAGCCGGCGAAGGGGGAGCTGCCCGACTCCGCGGTGGCGAGCAGCGCGGCGGGGGCGTGGCAGACGATCCCGAGCGGTTTGCCGGAGGCGAGTGCGTTGTTGAGGAGGGCGCCGGAGACATGGTCGACGGCGAGATCTTGCATCGGGCCGTGGCCACCGGGGTAGAAGACGGCGTCGTAGTCGGCGAGGTCGACCTTGTCGAGGGCGAGCGGACTCCGCAATGCGGTGGCGCCGGAGATGATCTCGGCGACCGCTGCCGCGCCGTCGGCGCCACCGTTGACCTCGGGGGCCAGGCTGGCCTGGTCGATGGCCGCGATCACGCCGTTCGGGGTGGCCACGGTGACGGTGTGGCCCGCCCCGGTGAAGGCCGCATAGGGTGCCGTGAATTCCTCGGCCCAGTAGCCGGTGGGATGTTCGGTGCCGTCGGCCAGTGTCCAATGATCGGCGCCGGTGAGAACGAACAGGATGTGTGCCATGGGAACAACGCTAGGGTCGATGGCATCTCCTGACCAATAGGATTGTCTATATGAGACATAGGTCAGCCGATGGCTCGATGGATCTGGTGCAACTGCGGACCTTCCTGGCCGTCTTCCGCACCGGATCGCTCACCGCGGGCGCGGCCCAGGTGGGGCTGTCCCAGCCGACCGTGACCACGCAGATCCAGGCGCTCGAAAGGCACCTGGGCAGGCCGCTGTTCGAACGCCTGCCCCGCGGGGTGTCGCCGACTGCCGCCGGTCACGAGCTCGCGGCACGGGTGAGCGCCCCACTCGAGGCGCTGGAAGCGGTCGTGAGCGGTGCGGCGACCGACCGTGCGGCGCCGCCCGAGCCGCCGGTGCTGCTCGGCGGACCGGCGGAGATGCTCGCCGCCAAGGTCGTGCCCGCGCTCGCACCATTGGTCGCCGACGGCGTACGGCTCACCGTCAGCACCGGGCTCACCGACGACCTGCTCGCCCGATTGCAGTCGGGCGCACTGGATCTGGTGTTCGCCACCACTCGCCCTCGGGGGCGGACCGTGCTGGCCGAACCGCTCGTCGACGAGGAATTCCTCCTCGTCGCCGCCCCCTCGATAGCCGACCGCATCGACACCGAACGTCTGCGCGCCGACGGCCCGATCGCGCTGGCGGGCATCCCGCTCGTCAGCTACGCCGCCGATCTGCCGATCCTGCGCCGCTACTGGCGCCACGTCTTCGAGACCCGCCTGGAAACCGAACCGGCCCTGATTGTCGGCGACCTCCGCGCGGTACTCGCCGCGGTCGCCGCGGGGGCGGGGATCAGCGTGCTTCCGCACTACCTGTGCGGCCGGGAACTGGCCGACGGAACGCTGGTGACGCTGCTCGATCCCGTCGACCCGCCGATCAACACCGGTTTCCTCGCTCGCCGGGTCGGCGCGCCGTCACGACCACACGTCGACCTGGTTCACGCCCGATTGGTGGACGCGGCACGAGGGTGGCGGGCGGGGTGCGGGGAATGACAGGCAAGCGGCTGCTTGCGCTTGACAGGCAAGTGTGAGCTTGCCTATGGTTCGAGGGAGTGAACGGAGCGTGCCGAGTGACCGATATTTTCACCGCACTGGCGGATTCGACACGACGCGCGCTTCTCGACGAACTGGCCGATCGTGATGGGCAAACCCTGTTCGAACTGTGCGCCCGCCTCGTGAGCAAGCACGACATCAGCTCGTCGCGTCAGGCGATCACCCAGCATCTCGGCGTGCTCGAGGAAGCCGGTCTCGTACACACCCGCCGGCTCGGCCGATACAAGTTCCATCACGCCGATTTCACGCCGCTGCGGGCGGTCTCGGCGCGATGGCCCATCCATCAGGAGGACACATGATCCGCATCGGAGTGACCAGCGTCTTCGTCGACGACCAGGCCAAGGCCGAGGCCTTCTACACCGACGTGCTCGGCTTCCAGGTCAAAGACAAGGTCCCCGTCGGCGAATTCGACTGGCTCACCCTCGTCTCACCGGCCGATGTCGACGGCATCCAGCTCCTGCTCGAGCCCGACCAGCACCCGGCGGCCAAGGCCTACAAAACGGCACTGAGTGCCGAGGGCATCCCCGTCATCGTCTTCACCGTCGACGACCTCGACGCCGAATACCGCCGCCTGCTCGACCGCGGCGTCTTCTTCACCCAGGCCCCCGCTCCCATGGGTCCGGTCAGTACCGCGGTCTTCGACGACACCTGCGGCAACCTCATCCAGCTCATGGCCTCCGTTACTCAGTAATGATCAGAAGTTCGGTGGGGGAGGCGATTTCGGCTCGCAGGCCCGCTTTGGTGGCTACCCGGGCGACGGCGCGGATGTCGGTGGGATCGGCGCGGGTGACGACGAGGGCGCGGGCGAGTAGGCCCTTGTGATGCTTGTTGAAGTGGCTGACGACGGTGCGTGAGCCGTCGGGGTGTTCGGTGAGGACATTGGCGGTGATGGCGTCGGGCACCCGGCCGAGTTGCTGGTAGGTGCCCGAGCGAAGGTCGATGACGAGTTCGCCTGCGGCCTCGCGGTAGAGGGCGTCGGGCAGCACATCGCGCCACACCGCCGAAAGTGTCGGCAACCCTGGGAGTTTGGTGCCGCCGGAGAGGCGGTAAGCGGGGATCGGGTCGGCTGCGCGGACTGCGCCGAACAGGGCCGAACCGATCCCCAAACGTGCGTACGCCTTGGTCCGCTGCACCTTGGTGAACGACTTCGCGTCCAGCGCGTCATAGAGGACACCGGTGTAGCGCTCCAGGGCGGGGCGGGTCGCCGACGTGCGCAGGCTCGCGTTGCGGGCGATCTCCGCATCGGCGCCTTTGCCCAAGCCGAGTACCTCGGCGGAGCAGGCCGGGTCGGCCGCCAGTTGCACCACCTCGGTGATCAGTTTGTCGCGAACCGCACTGAGCTGCGGCATCGCGAGATCGGCGAGGTCGAGCGGCGCGCCCGATCCGCCGTCGGACTTGGTTTCGGAGGGAGGCAGCAGCACCAGCACGATCGACAACGGTAATCGCCGCCGAAACCGCCACTGCGCCCCGCCCCGTCGCGGACCGGGCGGCCACCGTCAGCGGTCTCGTACGGCGCCCACCCGCCTCGATCAGGCGTCGAGCTCAGCGCACCGCTTCCAAGAACTTGCGAGTGCGCTCGTTGGTTGGTGCTTCGAAGATCTGCTCTGGCGGACCCTGCTCGATGATGCGACCGGAGTCGAACATCAGCACCCGGTCCGACACCTCGCGGGCGAAGCGCATCTCGTGGGTGACGATCAGCATGGTGATATCGGTGGTCTCGGCGATCGTGCGCAACACGTCGAGGACGTCACCGACCAGTTCCGGGTCCAAGGCCGACGTCACCTCGTCGAGCAGCATGACCTTCGGGTCCATCGCGCAACACCGCGCGATCGCGACCCGCTGCTGCTGCCCGCCCGACAGCTGCGAAGGATGCGCGTTCGCCTTGTCGGACAGACCGACCACGTCGAGCAGATGCCGAGCACGTTCGCGCGCTTCGTCTTTCGACTTGCCGAGCACGTGGATGGGCGCCTCGGTGATGTTCTCCAACACCGTCATGTTCGGGAACAGGTTGAACTGCTGGAACACCATGCCGATCTTGGTTCGCACCGCGCGCAGATGTTTCTCCTTGGCGGGCACCAGCTTTCCGCCGCGCTCGGTATGGGTGAGCGGTTCACCGTCGACCCAGATCACGCCGTCGCTGATCGTCTCCAGGGTCATCAGCAGCCGCAGGATGGTGGTCTTGCCGGACCCGGACGGCCCGATCAGCGTCACCTTCTCACCGCGCCGGACGCTGAAATCGAGTTCGTCGAGCACGGTGAGCGCGCCGAAGCGTTTGACCACCTGATCGAATCGGATCATCTCGTCATCAGTAGTAGGCAAGTCGCTTCTCCAGTCTTCTGATCAGCACAGACGTCGGGTAGCTGGCAACGAGGAAGAACACCCCGGCCATCGTGATCGACTCCAGGTACGCGAAGTTGCGTGCCCCGAATTGCTGTGCGGCGGTCACCAATTCGACGACCGAGATGGCGAACAGGAACGGTGTGTCCTTGAACATCGAGACGGCGTTGGTGCCGAGCGCGGGCAGGCTCGCCCGGATCGCCTGAGGCAGCACCACCGCACCCCAGGTGCGTATCGGCGGCAACGACAGCGCGCGTGCCGCCTCCCACTGCCCCTTCGGCACCGCCTCGATCCCGGCCCGGTACACCTCGGCCAGGTAACTCGAATAGTGGATGCCCAGCACCACGATGCCGATCTGCAACGCCGAGAACTGCGTGAGCAGCGTGTAGGCGAACAGCAGCTGCACGACCAGCGGGGTGAGGCGGATGAACTCGCTCACCGCGTGCACCGGTGCGGCGATCGGGCGCGGCATCGTGCGCCGGATCATCGCGATCGCCAGCCCGAGCACCGCGGCCAGCGCGAAGCCGAGCACCGTCGCCAGCAGCGTGATCTGGAAGCCGTCCCAGAGCACCGGCAGCGCCTCGCGGGCGCGCTCCCAACTCCATTCCGCGGTCATGGCGCCACCTTCGTGTCATCGGGCGCCAGGCTCAGCACATCCTTGAGCGTGGCCCCGCGACCCAGCTTGGTCTTGGCGCGGGTTTCGAGCAGGTTCATGCCGAGGGTGAGCAGGTAGCCCAGGACGAAGTAGATGACCAAGCCGACACCGAAGGAGAACAGGGTGTCGCTGGTGGTCTTGCGCAGGTCACCGATCTCGTAGGTCAGGTCGTGCAGGGTGATGTAGGACGCCACCGCGGTGCCTTTGAGTAGGTGAACCAGCAGATTGGTCAACGAGGGCAGCATCAGCGCCCACGCTTGCGGGAACAGCACCCTGCGCATCCGCTGCCACGGACTGAAATTCAGCGCGACCGCCGCCTCGAACTGCGCACGCGGCACCGCGTTGAGCGCGCCACGCACCACCTCGGCACCGTAGGCGCCGTAGTTCAGGCCCAGCGCCAGGATGCCGCAGAGGAGTGGTTCGAGTTTGTAGCCGAGCAGCGGGAGCACATAGAACAGCCAGAAGATCTGCACCAGAAGTGACGTGCCGCGGAAGAATTCGATCATGACCCGGGCGCTGCCGCGCGCCGCGAGATTGCGGACGCGGGCGGTGGTGCCGAGGGCGAGGGCGAGGACGAACGCGAGGAGCGCGCCGCCGATGGTCAGCTCCAGCGTGACGGCGATGCCCTTCCACAGTGCGGGAAGGGCATCGCGTACCGCGTCGAAATTGCTCATGCGTGGATCAGATTTCGCCCTTGCACAGCTTGGCCGTCGTGTACTTCGGATCCGGCAGTTCGCGCTCGGTGAACCCGAACTTCCCGACGATCGACAGGTACTTGTCCTTGTCGCTGGTGATCTTGGTCAGCTCGGCGTTGTAGGCGGCGAGCAGGTCGGGATCGGTGGTGCGGAACACAGTGCCACCGGCGCCGACCTGCGGCTTGCCGTCGATGACGGCCACGAACGACGGTGTCACGTCGACCGCGGCGTTGGGGGTGTGGCTCTCGAGCCAGTTCAGCGAGATCGCGGTGAGCGCGAACACGTCGGCGCGCCCGGAGGTGACCGCGTCCATGCCGTCCTGCGGGGTGCCGACCTGGGTGGCGTCGATGCCGAGCGAGCTGGCGTAATCGGATTCGATGGCGCCGGTCATCGCGGCCATCTTCGCGCCGCTCGCCTTGATCGACTGCATATCCGTCAAATTCATCGGATTACCGGGTTTCACCATCAGCGCGGTGGTGTACATGAATTCCGGTTCGCTGAAAGACGCCTGTTCACAGCGTTTCGGCAGGATAGACATGCCGGCGCTGACCGCATCGAATCGATTGGCCTGCAGGCCGGGGATCAGTGCGCCGAACTCGGTCTGTACACCGTCGACGGTCTTGATGCCGAGGTTGGCGAAGATCTCCTTGTGCAGGGCCACGGTCGCACCGGTGAGCTGGCCGCCGTCTTCGAACGAATAGGGCGCCTCACCGGCGAAACCCACGGTGATCGTGCCTTTGTCCTTCAGTGACTGCAGGAGCTGACCGCTCTCGGTGGGCTCGGTCTTGGTACATCCGGCGAGGGCCGCGGCCACCAACGCGGCACCGGCGAACACTGCTGTACAGCGCTTCGACATGGATTTCGTCTCAGCCATTGTGACCTCTCGCAAGGGCAGCGTCACCGCTACCAATTCTCTGTTGTAAGTGCGTAATTGACTTATAGGGAAAACCTAGTCATCTCAGAATTGCCAAGTGCGGTTACGTTATCAGGTTGTTATCTGATGATTGAAATAGATTTGTAATGGGTAACCTGATGCGCGCTCTTTACCGGAACCGGTTTTCGGGGTCTGGCGGAGCGCCCAGGTGGTAATCGGCTGTCGCCCGGCCAGGACCAGGGACTACCCTGTGCATCCGTGATCACCCGCCTCTCCCGCCTGTTCCTGCGCACCCTGCGAGACGATCCCGCCGACGCCGAGGTGCCCAGCCACAAACTGCTCGTTCGCGCCGGCTACGTCCGCCGGGTCGCCCCCGGCGTGTACTCGTGGCTGCCGCTCGGTCTGCGCACGCTGCGCAAGATCGAGGACGTGGTGCGCCAGGAGATGGACGCCACCGGCGCCCAGGAGATCTCGCTGCCCGCGCTGCTGCCACGCGAGCCCTACGAGACCACCAACCGGTGGACCGAGTACGGCCCCGGCCTGTTCCGGCTCAAGGACCGCAAGGGCGGTGACTACCTGCTCGGGCCCACCCACGAGGAGCTGTTCGCGCTCACCGTGAAGGGTGAGTACAACTCCTACAAGGATCTGCCGGTCACCCTGTACCAGATCCAGACCAAGTACCGCGACGAGGAGCGGCCCCGCGCGGGCATCCTGCGCGGGCGCGAGTTCGTGATGAAGGACTCCTACTCCTTCGACATCGACGACAACGGTCTGACCAACAGCTACGCCACCCATCGCAAGGCCTACGAGGCGATCTTCGAGCGGCTCCGGGTCGAGTACGTGATCGTGGCCGCCACCTCCGGTGCCATGGGCGGCAGCGCGTCCGAGGAGTTCCTCGCCGCCAGCCCCGTCGGTGAGGACACCTACGTGCGCTGCGTCGAGTCCGGCTACGCGGCGAACGTGGAAGCCGTGGTCACGCCCGCGCCCGCGTCGCTGCCCATCGAGGGTCAGGCCGCCGCGGTCGAGTACGACACCCCGAACACCCCCACTATCGCGACGCTGGTCGACTGGGCCAACGAGGCGAAGGTCCTCGACCGTACGGTGACCGCCGCCGACACGCTGAAGAACGTGATGGTGAAGCTGCGCCACCCCGACGGCAAGACCGAGATCCTCGGCATCGGCGTCCCCGGTGACCGCGAGGTCGACGACAAGCGTCTCGGCGCCGCCGTCGAGCCCGCCGAGGTGGAACTGCTCACCGAGGCCGACTTCGTCGCCAACCCCTTCCTCGTGAAGGGCTACATCGGCCCGAAGGGGTTGGCCGCCAACGGTGTTCGCTACCTCGTCGACCCCCGCGTCGTCGAGGGCACCGCGTGGATCACCGGCGCCGACGTCTCGGGCAAGCACGTGGTCGGCCTGGTCGCCGGTCGTGACTTCACCCCCGACGGCACCATCGAGGCCGCCGAGGTCCGCGACGGCGATCCCTCGCCCGACGGCGCGGGCCCGCTGGTGTCCGCGCGCGGCATCGAGATCGGCCACATCTTCCAGCTCGGCCGCAAGTACACCGACGCCTTCGACGTCGACGTGCTCGGCGAGAACGGCAAGCCGGTCCGCCTCACCATGGGCTCCTACGGCATCGGCGTCTCCCGCATGGTCGCGGTGATCGCCGAACAGCAGCACGACGAGAAGGGCCTGCGCTGGCCCGCCGAAGTCGCCCCCTTCGACGTGCACGTGGTGATCGCCAACAAGGACGCCGCCGCCCGCGACGGCGCCGAACACGTAGTCGCCGGCCTGGACGCCGAGGGCCTCGAGGTCCTCTTCGACGACCGCACCGCCTCGCCCGGCGTGAAGTTCAAAGACGCCGAACTCCTCGGCATGCCTTGGATTCTCGTCATCGGCCGCGGCTGGGCCGAAGGCAAGGTGGAACTGCGCAACCGCTTCACCGGCGAAGCCGAGGAGATCCCGGCCGAAGATGCCGTCAGCGCGGTAACCGCCAAGATCCGCGGCTGATCTCGTCTCACCGATCGCGCTGTCCCACTTCTTGGGGGGCAGCGCGATTTGCTGTCTCAGGCGCCGATGCCGGCTGAAACTCGCTGGAACCGAATGGGTCTATGGCGCGTCTAATCCAGTAGACGAGGCTGAGCAATAGGGGATGGTGTGGGTAGGTACCGGAGTACGTCTGATTTGCCGCTGCCGGAGGATTGGAAACGCAAGGCATTCGGCGCGTACCGCTATATGGTGCTGCCGTTCGTGTGCGCGCTGGCCTTGTGGCCGATGGTGTTCAGCGCGATCTTGGTGATGGTGACGGAATCGGTGGCGGGCGGATTCTTCCTTCTCGCGCTGATCGGCCCACTGGCCGCCGCGTTGACCTGGTGGGGATTGTCGGAGCTGCCACGATCCGCTCCGGTGGCCGCTGACATTCGTGCCACCGATACGGGTCCCGCACTCGCGTTGCCCGTGGCGCGCCCGTCCTCGGCCGGACGTTTGGTGTGCGTAACGTACGGAGTGGTCGTTCTCGGGGCTGGGTTGTGGCACTTCATCGCATCGTTGAACGACGACTGGTCGATGGGAGCCGCGTACTTATTCATGATCTCCTTGCCCGCATTGGTCGCTCTACTCATCGGCTTCGGCATCTACCAGCCCCCTCGAAAGACCCTCGGCAACGTCGGCATCGTGCTTACGCCGCAGGACATCGCGATCGACTACGGCAAGGGTCCGACCAGCGTTGCCTGGCAGGATGTCACGGCGGTCGGCGCCCAAAGCCGCAAGGAGTCCCGATTGAGCGGCGGCACCAATGTGATCACCCTTGTCATCGGAGATGCCGATACCGGCTACCGAACCATCGATATCGAACACACCGAGCTCGAGACCGACCCGACCCGTCTCTATCACCTGTTCGTCTTCTACGTGCGCAACCCTGGGATGCGAGCGGAGCTCGGGACCGAACTCGGGCTGGATCGCTTCCGGCGCGCCGGATATGTGGGCGAATACCAGACCCCGGCCACGCTGTGATCGCCCCGGCGCTGGGTGTCGTCGAACAGGAGGCCGGGCGGTCCGAACTTACGGCTACGTAGGCGAAAGTGCTGGTAGCGGGTTCGAGGGTCGTCGAGGCGAGTGGGCGGCGCTGATAAGTTAACGGCATGACGAGTTCGCCCAGCCTGCTGTTCAACCCGGCCACCTACGACCCGCAGCATTTCGATGCCGAGACGCGGCGGCTGCTGCGCGCCACCATCGAGTGGTTCGAGTCCAAGGGCAAGGCGCAGCTGCTGGTCGAGGATCGCGACGCCGTGTGGACCTCGGAGTTCCTCGAGTTCGTCGGCAAGGAGAAGCTGTTCGCGACCTTCCTGACCCCGGCCGCCTACGCCGACGGCGACCCGAACAAGCGCTGGGACGCGGCGCGTAACGCGGCCCTGGCGGAGATCTTCGGCTTTTACGGACTTGCGTATTGGTACGCGGAACAAGTCACGATTCTGGGCCTCGGCCCGATCTGGCAGAGCGACAACGAGATCGCCAAGCGCAAGGCCGCCGCCGATCTCGACGACGGTCAGGTGATGGCGTTCGCGTTGTCCGAGCGCGACCACGGCGCCGACATCTACAACACCGACCTGATCCTCACCCCGAGCGAGCCGGGCAGTGCCGACGCCGAGGCGGGCATCCTGTTCCGGGCGAGCGGCGAGAAGTACTACATCGGCAACGGCAATGTCGCCTCGATGGTGTCGGTGTTCTCCCGGCGCGGTGATGTCGAGGGCCCCGAAGGCTACGTCTGGTTCGCCGCCGACAGCCGCCACGACAACTACCACCTGATCGAGAGCGTCATCCACGGTCAGATGTATGTCAGCCACTTCCGGCTGGAGAACTACCCGGTGACCGCCGCCGACGTGCTCCACGAAGGGCCCGAAGCCTTCTCGGCCGCGCTCAACACCGTCAATGTCGGCAAGTTCAACCTCTGCCACGGCGGCATCGGCATGGTCGAGCACTCGTTCTTCGAAGCCATCACCCACGCCAACAACCGCATCCTCTACGGCAACCCGGTCACCGACTTCGCTCATGTGCGGGGCAATTTCGTCGACGCCTATTCGCGGCTGATCGCGATGAAGCTGTTCAGCGACCGCGCCGTCGACTACTTCCGCAGCGCCTCGCTCGAGGACCGCCGCTACCTGCTGTTCAACCCGATGACCAAGTCCAAGGTCACCTCCGAGGCCGAGGTCGCGATGACCCTGCTACTGGATGTGCTGGCGGCCAAGGGTTTCGAGAAGGCCACCTACTTCGCGCAGGCCTCGCGCTACATCAACCACCTGCCGCGCCTCGAGGGCACCGTGCACGTGAACGTGGGCCAGATCCTGAAGTTCATGCCGAACTACCTGCTCAACCCGAAGGAATACCCGGCGATCGGCACCAACCTCGAAGCAGGCGACCAGCCGTTCTTCTGGCAGCAGGGTCCGGCACGCGGAGCGGGCAAGGTGCAGTTCGCCGACTGGACCCCCGCCTACGAGCAGGCAGCCGAGGTCCCGAATGTCGGCCGGTTCTACGAGCAGGCCCAAGCGCTGCGCAACCTGCTGCTCACCGCGGCCCCCGACGCGGCCCAGCAGAAGGACCTGGACTTCATGCTGACCATCGGCCACCTGTTCTCCACGGTGGTCTACGGCCAGCTGATCCTCGAGCAGGCCGAGCTCACCGGGCTCGACCGCGATGTGCTCGACCAGATCTTCGACTTCCAGATCCGTGACTTCAACACCCACGCCACGGCGGTGCTCGGCAAGCCGTCGGTCACCGAGGCTCAGCGTGCATGGGCGATCGCTGCCCTGCGCAGCCCGGTCGCCGACGCCGAGCGCTTCGACCGGGTGTGGCAGCAGGTAGCGGCCTACGACGGCGCGTACGCGATGCGCCCGTAGTCGGGCCCTCGGTTCCGGGTGGGTCGCTGAGCTACCCGGAACCGTGTCCGAACCCCGCCGAGGAGCAATGCTGAACTGGTCGGCACGGTCGTCATCGGTGGATCGGTTCGGCCGGATATCGGCTCGCTATGAGCCGACCATCGACCGGATCGCCCATGGGTCGAGTCGTCTGTGCAGGGCCCGGAATCGCCACAAATGTCGGCTCGTTGCCTACGCCCGCCCCGGGAAGGTGACGGTGACCGGGACCGATCCCAGAATCGTCTGCCAGCGGGCGCGGCGGACGGCGGCCTCGGTGAGTGCCTCCGTCGCGGTGGCGCGGACCGATTCGTCGGTCGCGTTCTCGACGACCGCGTACCACGCTGCGGCACAATCGGATTCGACGCTCACCGCCAGATGAGCGGCCGGGATCGGGTCGTCGACCGGCGCGGGCGGGGTGTAGGCGGCGCCGGGGGCGTTCGGTGCTGTGCCCTCTGCTTCGAGCAGCTCGACCGTGGCGTCACGGCGTGCTCGATGCGCGGCGCTGAACTCGGCGACCAGGCGGGATCGGTCGGCGTTGGCGTACGCGGCGATCAGGCCGTAGGAGTAGACGGCGGCGTACTCGGCATCGAGCGCGTTCTGCAGGGACTTGCGCTGTTCGGTCATGTCAGCAGGACTCCTGCCTGGGTGGCGCAGGCCGCACTGATCGACGCGAGAAGTCCGGCGCGATAACCGGATTCGGTGCGGGCCAGGGCGGCGGCGGATTGTTGGGAGCGGACCAGCTGATCACGCAACTGCGCGACGGTAGTCGGCTGCGCGGCCGCGGTCTCGACTTCGGCGGCGGGCACCGGGGAACCATCGGGGCCGGGCACGGTCACTGTGCCCGTGCGATGTACGGGGGTGGTGCCGTCGCCGTAAACGCCGATCACCCGGTCGATTTCGGTGCGAAGCGCGTCGGCATGGGCAGTGCGCTCGGTGGCGATCGTGCTCAGCGCGGCGTTCGACTGCGGTGCCAGCGCGATCGCGGCCGTCGCGGCGGCGGCATCGGCTCGGGCCAGAACCTCTTGCGCGGCAAGAGAATCCGGCGCGTGCACGGTATCGTCCGCAGCGCAGGCGGCTAGCGCGGCCACTGCGGGAATGCCGATCGCGCTCGCGCCGACGAGTCGCAGCAGTGTGCGGCGGCGCCACATCGACCGTGTGTCGGCCGGAGCGGGCACCGACGGTGAAAGCCGCTGCACCGGTGTGGGATGCGGCACTATGGCGGCTGGGCGCGGCGGGGTCGCGCCGGTGGGAGTCGGCGTCGACCCGGCGAGGTGCGCGGTGGCAGGCTCGACCCGTAACTGATGGGGTTCGTGCCGGTCGGAGCGCATGCCGGAAGGTCGCCCGGCTCTCGGCGGGACGGTATGGCGGTGGGGCACGTGCACCATCGTGCCAGATCGCGCGCGGGTAGTTCGCGCGCGCGGCGACACGCCTCGGGCACGCCGAGTCGGACCGGTGCGTGGTGCTCAGCGCCTGGTCCTTTACACTCTCTGAGCGCGTTACGCTAGACCTTCGGCGTAGATATTTCCGATCGCGTCACAACTGAACCAGGAGCCGCCCATATGCCGATGCCCACCGAGGAAAGGGTGAGCCAGCTTGTCGCTGAGCTCGTCGCACGCCGGGGGTTCGACCTCGAGGGCGTCGCGATCGTGGCTGCGGGCAACGGCGAGTTGGCTCCGGTTCGGGTGAAGGTCACCGTCGACAGCGACGGCCCCGCGAACCTGGACGCCATCGCCGCGATCAGCCGTGAGATGTCCGAACTTCTCGATGCCGCAGGCGATTTCGGCGAATCCGCCTATCTGCTCGAAGTGACGACGCCCGGCGTGGAGCGCCCGCTCAGCACCGAACGGCACTGGCGGCGCGCACAGGGCCGCAAGGTCCGCGTCAAGCTGGCCGACGGTGCCGAGCGGATCGAGGGCAAGGCCCGTTTCGACGCGCGCGTCGGCCCACTCGCCGACGACGCGACCATCGCACTCGTCATCGGCGGCAAGGCGAAGCCGCATCGCGTTCATGTGCGGTTGGCCGATATCGCCGAGGCTGTCGTCCAGGTCGAATTCAACGCACCGGGCGCCGCCGAACTCGAACTCGCCGGCGGCATCGCGCCGGGCCGCCCGGTACCGGGCGAAGAGCCCGCCGACCTGGCCGCGCCAGGACAACACCTTGACACTCCCACCGAAGGGGTTGCGGAATGAATATTGAAATCGAAGCCTTGCGGGCGATTGTCGCCGACAAAGGCATCTCGATCGAGACCGTGATCTCGGCGATCGAGTCGGCGCTGCTCACCGCCTACCGGCACACCGACGGCCACGAGGCCAACGCACGCATCGACATCAACCAGAAGACCGGTGTGGTGCGGGTGATGGCGCGTGAACTCGACGCCGACGGCAACCTCGTCTCCGAATGGGACGACACCCCTGAGGGTTTCGGCCGCATCGCCGCGACCACCGCCCGCCAGGTGGTGCTGCAGCGGCTGCGTGACGCCGAGAACGAGAAGTCCTTCGGTGATTTCGCCACCCATGAGGGCGAGATCGTCGGCGGTGTGGTCCAGCGCGACGCCAGGGCGAATGCTCGCGGCATCGTGGTGGTTCGCATCGGCAGCGAGGCCAACGGGGCCGAGGGTCTGATCCCGCCCGCCGAACAGGTGCCGGGGGAGACCTACGAGCACGGCGACCGGATCAAGTGCTACGTCTACGGCGTCTCGCGTGGCCAGCGTGGCCCGCAGATCCAGCTCTCGCGCACGCACCCGAACCTGGTGCGGCGGCTGTTCTCGCTCGAGGTGCCCGAGATCGCCGACGGCTCCGTCGAGATCGTCGCGGTGGCCCGCGAGTCGGGACACCGTTCCAAGATCGCCGTGCAGTCCACCGTGCCCGGCGTGAACGCCAAGGGCGCGTGCATCGGCCCGATGGGCCAGCGCGTGCGCAACGTGATGAGCGAACTGGCGGGCGAGAAGATCGATATCATCGACTACGCCGAGGATCCGGCGACCTTCGTCGGCAATGCGCTCTCGCCGTCGAAAGTGGTATCGGTCACGGTCGTCGATCCCGACGCCAGGGCGGCCCGCGTGATCGTGCCGGACTTCCAGCTGTCCCTCGCCATCGGCAAGGAGGGGCAGAATGCCCGCTTGGCTGCCCGTCTGACCGGCTGGCGCATCGATATCCGCAGCGACGCGGCTCCGCAACCGGACGACTCCACCCGGCCGGAAGCGCACCGTAGTTGATCCAGGCACATCGAATCCCTGCCTGCGGATGACATGTTGGTAACTTCCGGAGGGGAGGGGTTCGTCGTTATGACCGGGTCACCGGTAGAGTGGGTACAGGACCGGCCCGCGCAATCCGTTCGCACCTGTATCGGATGCCGTCAGCGTGAGCCATCTGCCGACCTGTTGCGGATCGTTGCGCAGCATCGGAACACCGATGTCGCGATTGTTCCCGATCCGCGGCGCAGACTTCCCGGACGGGGTGCCTGGCTGCACCCCGTTTCAGCTTGTTTGCGTTCCGCAGAGCGGCGCCGAGCATTCGGCAGAGCCCTACGAGTGTCCGGAAATCTGGATATCTCAGCCCTGGAGCAGTACCTCGAGAACAGGCACGAGCACTCATGAGCACACCGTGAAGCACCAACGATGAACGTCCGTCGGAGATAACCCGAGGTCGTGCGGGCCCGCCTTACCTAGGCGGCGTCACTGCTCGGCCTCTCAGTGAGGAGAGCAGTGGCAGGCAAGGCCCGCGTGCACGAGTTGGCTAAAGAGCTCGGTGTCACAAGCAAGGAACTACTCGCGAAGCTCAAGGAGCAAGGCGAGTTCGTGAAGTCGGCGTCCTCGACGGTGGAAGCACCCGTCGCACGTCGTCTCCGTGAATCTCTGGCGTCGAAGTCCGCTCCGGCGGCCGATGCCAAGTCGGCGGCCCGTCCCGGCCCGTCGGCGGCAGCGGCAGCAGCCCGTCCGGCTGGTGCCAAGCCCACCCCCGGTGGCCCCCGCCCCGGTCCGCGCCCGGCTCCGGCCGCTCCCGCCCCGGCAGCTCCTGCCGCGCCGGTTGCGCCCAAGGTCGAGACCGCTCCGGTCGAGGCGAAGCCCGCACCCGCGGCACCCGCGAGCCCCGCTCCGGCCGCCGCGCAGTCGGCTCCGGCCGCCAAGCCCGCAGGCGCCCCGGCGCCCGGCCCGCGTCCGGCTCCCGCCGCGCCGCGTCCGGCACAGGCGCCCGCAGCGCAGACCCGTCCGGGTCAGGCCACTCCCGGTGCGGCCGCTCCCGGTCCGCGTCCGGCCGGTCCCGGCCCGAAGCCGGGGCCCAAGGCTCCGCGCGTCGGCAACAACCCGTTCAGCTCGGCCCCCGATCGTGAGCGTCCCGCGCCGCGTCCGGCCGGTCAGGGTCAGGGTCAGGGTGGCGCTCGTCCGACTCCGGGTCAGGGCGGTCCCCGTCCGACTCCGGGTCAGGGCGGTCCCCGTCCGGCTCCCGGCCAGGGTGGTCCCCGCCCGCAGGGTGGTCAGGGCCAGCGCCCGGCCGCCGCGCAGGGCGGTGCCCCGCGTCCCGGTGGTCCCCGTCCCAACCCGGGTTCGATGCCTCCGCGTCCGAACCCCGGTGCCATGCCGGCACGTTCGGCACGTCCTGCCCCCGGTGGCGGCGCGGGTCGTCCCGGTGGCGGCGGTCGTCCCGGTGGCGCTCCCGGTGGTGGCGGCGCAGGCCGTCCCGGTGGTGGCGGCGGTGGCGGTTACCGCGGTGGCGGTGGCGGTGCTCCCGGTGCTCCCGGTGCCGGTGCTCCCGCGGCCGGTGGTTTCCGTGGTCGTCCCGGTGGCGGCGGCGGTCGTCCCGGTGGCCCCGGTGGCCGTGGTGGCGCGGCAGGCGCGTTCGGTCGTCCCGGCGGCGCTGTCCGTCGTGGTCGCAAGTCGAAGCGGGCCAAGCGCGCCGAGTACGAGAACATGCAGGCTCCCGCCGTCGGTGGCGTGCGGCTGCCCCGCGGCAACGGTGAGGTCATCCGCCTCGCTCGCGGCGCGTCGCTGTCGGACTTCGCCGAGAAGATCGACGCGAACCCCGCTGCTCTCGTGCAGGCACTGTTCAACCTCGGCGAGATGGTCACCGCGACCCAGTCGGTGAACGACGAGACCCTCGAGCTGCTCGGCGGCGAGATGAACTACGTCGTCCACGTGGTCAGCCCCGAGGACGAAGATCGCGAACTGCTGCAGTCGTTCGACCTCACCTACGGCGAAGACGCCGGCGGCGAGGACGACCTCGAGCACCGTCCGCCGGTCGTGACCGTCATGGGTCACGTCGACCACGGTAAGACCCGACTGCTCGACACGATCCGTAAGGCCAACGTCGCTGAGGGCGAGGCCGGTGGCATCACCCAGCACATCGGTGCCTACCAGGTGCTCACCAACCTCAACGAGGAAGAGCGCCTGATCACCTTCATCGACACCCCGGGTCACGAGGCGTTCACCGCCATGCGTGCTCGTGGTGCGAAGGCCACCGATATCGCGATCCTCGTGGTCGCGGCCGACGACGGCGTCATGCCGCAGACGGTGGAGGCGATCAACCACGCGCAGGCCGCGGATGTGCCGATCGTTGTCGCGATCAACAAGATCGATAAAGAGGGTGCGAACCCGGACAAGATCAAGCAGCAGCTCACCGAGTACGGCCTGGTCACCGAGGAGTACGGCGGCGACACCATGTTCGTCAACATCTCGGCCAAGCAGGGCACCAACATCGATCAGCTGCTCGAAGCCGTGCTGCTGACCGCGGATGCCTCGCTCGACCTGCGGGCCAACCCGGACATGGACGCCCAGGGTGTCGCCATCGAGGCGCACCTCGACCGCGGCCGTGGCCCCGTGGCCACCGTGCTCATCCAGCGCGGCACGCTGCACGTCGGTGACTCGATCGTGGCGGGCGACGCCTACGGTCGCGTCCGTCGCATGGTCGACGAGCACGGCGAGGACGTCCACGCGGCGACCCCGTCGCGCCCGGTCCAGGTCATCGGTTTCACCTCGGTGCCCGGCGCGGGCGACAACCTGATCGTGGTCGAGGAAGACCGCATCGCCCGTCAGATCGCCGATCGCCGCAATGCGCGCAAGCGCAACGCGCTGGCCGCTCGCAGCCGCAAGCGGATCAGCCTGGAAGATCTGGATGCCGCCCTGAAGGAGACTTCGGAGCTCAACCTGATCCTCAAGGGCGACAACTCCGGTACCGTCGAGGCCCTCGAAGAGGCGCTGCTCGGCATCCAGATCGACGACGAGGTGCGTCTGCGCGTCATCGACCGCGGTGTCGGTGGCGTCACCGAGACCAACGTCAACCTGGCGTCGGCCTCGAACGCGATCATCATCGGCTTCAACGTCCGCGCGGAGGGCAAGGCCACTGAGCTGGCCAACCGCGAAGGCGTCGACATCCGGTACTACTCGGTGATCTACCAGGCGATCGACGAGATCGAGAAGGCCCTCAAGGGCATGCTCAAGCCGATCTACGAAGAGGTCGAGCTGGGCCGGGCGGAGATCCGCGCGATCTTCCGTTCGTCCAAGATCGGCAACATCGCCGGTTGCATGGTCACCTCGGGCTCGGTCAAGCGCAACGCCAAGGCGCGCCTGATCCGTGACGGTCGAGTGATCGCGGAGACGATGACCATCTCCTCGCTCAAGCGGGAGAAGGACGACGCTCCTGAGGTTCGCGAAGGTTTCGAGTGCGGTATGACCGTCACCTACAACGACATCAAGGACGGCGACATCATCGAGGCCTACGAGCTTCGTGAAAAGCCGCGCGACTGATCAAACGCAATACCGTTCGACCCACGCCGCATCCGATTCTTCGGGTGCGGCGTGGGGTCTTGCGGGATCCCCCATCTACCAGGAGGTGAGCACCGCTGTTCATCGGTGCGCTCGAATTCGATCTACTGCTCGGTGACGTGCATTCGCTCAAGGAGAAGCGGTCGGTGATCCGGCCGATCCTCGCCGAGCTCCAGAAGCGCTTCGGCGTGAATGCGGCCGAAGCCGGCGATCAGGACCTGCACCGCCGGGCATTGCTCGGTGTGGCCATGGTCAGTGCGGAAACGGGACACCTCAACGAGGTGCTCGACAAGTGTGAGCGGCACGTTGCCGCGCGTCCGGAGATAGAGTTGCTGGCAGTACGCCGCCGGATCTTCGGACCCGAAGACTAGAGGCTGCGGCACGGGTGTCAAGGCCCGGAGGCGGGAGCCTGCGTAACCACGCAGGGCCTCACCCGTGCCGCCGAAGAGAGGAGCACTCCCATGGTGGATCAAGCCAGGGCACGCCGACTCGCCAAGCGGATTTCCGCGATCGTGGCTACCGCGATCGAATACGAGATCAAGGATCCGCGATTGCGGTTCGTCACCGTCACCGATGCCAAGGTGACCGGCGATCTGCGCGAGGCGAACGTGTACTACACGGTGATGGGCGAGACCATCGATGCCGAACCCGACTACGTCGAAGCCGCCGCCGGACTGGACGCGGCCAAGGGTGTGTTGCGGTCCAAGGTGGGCGCGGGTACCGGAGTGAAGTTCACCCCGATCCTGTCTTTCACTCTCGACAAGGTGCCCGAGGTGGCCCGCGAGATGGAAGAGTTGCTCGCCAGGGCGCGCGCCATCGACGACGAGGTGGCCAAGGTCGCCGCCAATGCCAAGCACGCGGGCGAGGCCGACCCGTACAAGGCCGATCGCGACGACGAAGACGAGTAGGCGGTGACCAGCGTCCGCGACGGGACCGAACTGGGCGCGGCCGTCGCCGCATTGGCGGCGGCGCGGTCGGTGACGATCCTGTGCCACGTGCAGCCCGATGCCGACACCGTCGGTAGCGGGCTCGCGCTGGCGTTGGCGCTGCACCGGCGCGACGTACCGGTGTGCGTGTCCTTCGCCGAGCCCGCTGAGCTGCCCGCCTCGCTGCGGACCCTGCCCGGTGTGCGGTTGATCGTGCCACCGGCGCAGGTGCCGCACGAAGTCGACCTGTTGATCGTCGTCGACTGCGGCGCGCGCAACCGTCTCGGTGCTCTCGCGGACCGATTACCCGGTGCGACAATGACATTGGTGATCGATCACCATCGCGCCAACGACGGCTTCGGCACCGTCGACCTGATCGACGAATTCGCGGCCTCGACGACCGAACTGGTGACCCGGCTGCTCGACGCCTGGGGCGCGGAGATCGACGCCGACATCGCGCACTGCCTGTTCGCGGGTCTGGTCACCGACACCGGCTCGTTCCGCTGGGCCCGCCCCGGTAGCCACGCTATGGCTGAGCGTCTGCTCGCCACCGGCATCGACGGCACCGAGATCACCCGTGTCCTGCTCGACACCCACCCCTACGCCTGGCTCCCGATGCTGTCGACGGTGCTGTCCACCGCCGTGGTCGTGCCATCCGCCGGCGGTGTCGGCCTGGTCTACGCGCTGGTCCGCGCCGCCGACACCCACGATGTGGGTCCCGAAGAGGTCGAAAGCGTCATCGACGTCATCCGCACCACCGCCGAAGCGGGCATCGCCGCGGTGTTCAAGGAAGCCCGCGGCCACAACGACCGCTGGACCGTCTCACTGCGCTCCCGCGATTCCGCCCCCGGCCGCACCGACGGCGTCGACGTCGCCGCGGTCGCCAGCGGTTTCGGCGGCGGCGGCCACCGCTTCGCCGCCGGCTACACCACCTACGGAAACGCCGATGATGTTGTGCGCGCACTGATTACCGCACTCGGCTGACCTCTCGATCGCGGTGATCGCCGCGTGGTGGTGTCACCAGATCGGGGCAGTTGCGCTCGGTGTCGTTCGGTGGTGTTCAGACCGCCGCGGCGCTGTCGCGGCGGAGGCGGAGAGCAAGGGGGACGCCGAGGATTGTTGTGGTGGCGCAGAGGGTGAAGGCTAGGGATGGGGTGTCTACCAGGAGGCCGGTCAGGCCTGCCACGACGAGGCCGCCGAGGTTGCCGGTCATCCAGATGAGGCCCGCGGCGGTGCCTTCGGCGGCGCCGGTGTGGCGTTCGGCCATGGCCAGGACGATCGGGAGGGCGGGGAGCAGCGTCATGCCGATGAGGGCGAAGGCCACGAATCCTGTCGCCAGGCCGGGGGCGAGGGCGACGAGCAGGCAGGCGGCGGCGCTGGCGGTGAGGCCGACCAGCACGGCGGGAAGTTCGACGCCGCGGCGCAGGACCGCGACCGGTACCACCGCGCAGCCGACCACACCGGCGAGCACGTTCACCAGCAGCACGATGCTCGCCGCGTCGGCGCTGACACCGGACGGTTCCAGCAACGCCTGGCCGAAGGTCGCCAGCGCGACGAACGTGCCGAAGGGGAAGAACACGGCGACGCAGAGACGCCGCACATACCGGTCGCCGATGGTCGCCCGGAGCGCGCTGAGCGAGGTCGAGGTGCTCGCCGCGGGCCCGGTACCCGCGCGCATCAACTCGACGGTCAGTGCGATCGCGGCCAGGGCGGCGAAGATCGTGCCGACCGCGGTGAGCGTGGTGAGCTGGCTTTCGGCGGGGAGCGCGGCACCGAGCACGAACGCCGCCGCCATTCCGGCGAAAGTGCTCGCGGTGCCGACCGCGATGCCGGTCGGCCGATCCTTCTCGTCGAGATAGTGCCCGGCGATTCCGGTGATCGCGTTGAGCACCAGCGGTTGCGCGATCGCGACGACGGTCTGACCGATGAGCACGATCGCGAAACCGCCGTCGAGCAGGCGCAGCGCCGCGCCGATGGCGGTGAGTACCGCTCCGGCGATCAAGCTGGGCCGGAACCAGCGATCCAGTGCGATCCCCGCGGGAACGGCCAGCACGACGTAGAGCAGCGGGAACATGTTCGCCAGCCACCCGACCGCGGACTCGGAGACGCCGAAGTGCTCCGCCGCCACGGTCGTCACCGGCGCATAGGTGAGCCACACCAGCTGGGTCGCCGCGCCGACCAGGGCGAACGCCGTGATCACCCGCCATCGCTGCACAAACACCATGGTCGATCCTGAGTTGTTCGGGCGAACCGGGTGTCCGCGGCGTGATGTCGTCCACCCGAGCTGGGCGGACGACCAGTATCGCCGCCCATCCTGCCCGCCGTCCACACTTCAGACCTGCGATTCATGCTGATCGGTTGGTATGTCGGCAGTTCCGTCCGCCGACGCCGACTTGATCGACAGTTCGTGTGGTGGAGGCAGGCCGAGAACTCGGCTGCCGCGCGGCGATCATCCCCGGCGGTCGGCGAGATCGTCCTTGTGGCGATGCGCGCGATGGGCGATGTTGTCGGTGGCGTGTGCCACCATCGGCAGGTCGGCAGCGCGTTCGCGCCCAATTGTTCGTGGTGACCGTGGGAGGTCGGTGTGGGGTCCGCTGAACCGATGGATGAGGCCGTGACCGGCGAGGTCGACCGGGCCGGGCCACGGCGCATTCTCGGCATCGCCGTGCCTACCCTGGGCGTGTTGGTTGCCGAGCCGCTGTATCTGCTCTTCGACATCGCGGTGGTCGGCAGGTTGGGGGCGCTGGCGCTGGCCGGGCTGGCCGTCGGGGCGGTGATCCTCGGGACGGTGAGCACCCAGCTGACGTTCCTGTCCTACGGGACGACCGCGCGCGCGGCCCGCAGACACGGTGCGGGGGACCGGATGGGTGCGGTCGAGGAAGGCGTACAGGCCAGTTGGGTGGGTGTCGCGGTCGGTCTGGTGATCGTCGCGGTGATCCAGGTGTTCGCGGTGCCGTTGTGTTCGGTGCTGTCCGGCGGTGGGGAGATCGCCGACGAGGCGCTCGCCTGGGTACGGATCGCGCTGTTCGGCGTGCCGTTGATCCTGCTGTCGATGGCGGGTAACGGGTGGATGCGCGGCGTGCAGGATGTGCGACGACCATTGACCTACGTGGTGGTGGGACTGGCACTCTCGGCTGTGCTCTGTCCGGTCCTGGTATACGGATTGCTCGGTGCGCCGCGGATGGAACTGGCCGGTTCCGCGGTGGCGAATCTCGTCGGCCAATCGGTCTCCGGTGTCCTGTTCGCCTATGCCCTGCTGCGCGAACGTGTTTCGCTACGGCCACAACTCGCGGTGATGCGCGCTCAACTCGTGCTCGGCCGCGACCTCATCGTCCGCAGCCTGTCCTTTCAGATCTGCTTCGTCTCCGCCGCCGCGGTGGCCGCCCGTTTCGGCGCCGCGTCCGTCGCTGCCCACCAACTTGTCCTGCAACTCTGGAATTTCCTTGCCCTGACCCTGGATTCGCTCGCCATCGCCGCCCAGACCCTGGTCGGCGCGGCTCTCGGTGCGGGAAACGCGCACGGCGCCAAGGCGATCGCCCGCCGGGTAACCGTCTGGTCCGAGATCTTCGCCCTGCTCCTGGCCGCCGCCTTCGCCGCAGGTGTGACCGCGATCCCGCTGCTGTTCACCGACGATCCGGAGGTTCTCGAACGTGCCCACGTCATCTGGTGGTTCTTCGTCGCCATGATCCCGGTCGCCGGCGCCGTCTTCGCCCTCGACGGCGTCCTCCTCGGCGCGGGCGACGCCGCCTTCCTCCGCACCGCGACCCTCGCCGCCGCCCTGACCGGCTTCCTCCCGCTGATCTGGCTGTCGCTGATCTTCGACTGGGGCGTGGCAGGAATCTGGTCGGGACTGGTCGCCTTCATGCTGCTGCGATTGATCGCCGTCGTCGCCCGAGCGAAATCGGGCCGCTGGGCCAGGGTGGGGGCCGACGTACCGAGCGGGGCGGCGTGACTCAGCGCGGACAGGGGCTCGACACACGGTTTCCCGGACCGCTGGACCACCTCGTCGCCGAGGCCGCGGACGCGCAGGGGTGAACCCGGAGGTGTCGCGTGTCCGGGGTGTGCGACTGTGGACAGGTGAATCCGAAGTTGATGGCGGTCAGCGATGTGCATGTGGGGCATCAGGGGAACAAGCCTGTGGTGGAGCAGATCGTTCCCGACTCGCCCGAGGACTGGTTGATCGTCGCCGGTGATGTGGGGGAGAAGGCCGAGGAGGTGCGGTGGGCGCTGGAGTTGTTGCGCGGCCGCTTCGCCAAGGTGATCTGGGTGCCGGGTAATCACGAGCTGTGGACCACGCCGAAGGATCCGGTGCAGATGCACGGCGCCGCCCGCTACGACTATCTCGTGGCGATGTGTCGTGACCTCGATGTCGTCACCCCGGAGGACCCGTTCCCGGTGTGGACGGGAACGGGTGCCGAGAAGTACGGCGGCCGGGTCACCTTGGCACCGATGTTCCTGCTCTACGACTACTCGTGGCGACCGGCGGGCACGAAGACCAAGGCGGAGGGTTTGGCACTGGCGCGCGAACGCAATGTCGTCGCCACCGACGAGTTCCTGCTGACCCCCGACCCGTACCTCACCCGCGATGCCTGGTGCCACGCCCGCGTCCAGTACACCCAGCGCCGCCTCGACGCGCTGCCCCCCGAAACCCCGCTGGTGATGATCAACCACTTCCCCCTGGTCCGCCAGCCCACCGACATCCTGTTCTACCCGGAGTTCTCGCTGTGGTGCGGCACCGACCTGACCGCCGACTGGCACACCAGCTACAACGTGGTCTGCTCGGTCTACGGCCACCTCCACATCCCCCGCACCACCTACTACGACGGCGTCCGCTTCGAGGAGGTCTCCCTCGGCTACCCCCGCGAATGGAAACGCCGAGGCATGCCGAACCCGCTCCTACGCCAAATCCTGCCCGACCCGGTCTATGCCGAAGGCGACCTGAACTCCTGGGGCGGCCACTTCAAGGTAACCCCGGAGATGGAAGCCGCAGCGGCGGAAATGCGCGAAAAAGCCGAACGCAGACGAGGCATCTAAGCGCAAATTTGCACGAGAACGCCACGCCTGATTTCGTAAGAACATCGGTAACTCACCGGGCACGAGCAAACCCGCCCACCCCGGTACCGCCAGACGCCCACGCTGCTGAACCAGCACCCGAGTCTGGCCAAAATACGCGGAGAGGCGGAACAGCAGTGCTGGAGAGGATATTGCCGAGGAGTGTGGCTTCGGCGGAGTTGTTGGTGTTTCCGGAGGAGTTGACAGCGCATCCCGCCGAGGAACACCTCATCGCCAAATCCGTGGAGAAGCGTCGCCGCGATTTCATCGGCGCCCGGCACTGTGCTCGCCTCGCCCTCGAACAGCTCGGTGAGCCGCCCGTCGCGATCGGCAAGGGTGAACGCGGCATGCCGCTGTTCCCGCGCGGCATTGTCGGCAGCCTCACCCATTGCGACGGATACCGTGCCGCCGCGATGGCGCACGCGCTGCGTTTCCGCTCGGTCGGGATCGACGCCGAACCGCACGGCACCCTGCCCGAAGGCGTGCTCGATTCGGTCAGTCTGCCCGAAGAACGTGAGTGGCTGTCCGCCACGCCCGGCGAGGGCCTGCACCTGGATCGGCTGCTGTTCTGCGCCAAGGAGGCCACCTACAAGGCCTGGTTCCCGCTGACGCTGCGCTGGCTCGGTTTCGAGGACGCGCATATCACCTTCGAGATCGACTCCCGCACAGACGATTCGGGATCGGGCACCTTCCACACGAAACTGCTCGTGCCGGGCCTGGCGAACGACGGCGGCGCCGCGCTGACCGAGTTCGACGGCAACTGGTTGATCGCCGACGGGCTGATCCTGACCGCGATCGCGCACGTCTGATGGCGGCGCGAGTGTCGCGGGTGGGCGAGCTCGGCGGTCTCGTGATCGTCGACAAGGACAGCGGGCTCACCAGCCACGATGTCGTGGCGCGCAGCCGAAAACTGTTGCAGACCAGGAAAGTCGGCCACGCGGGCACTCTCGATCCGATGGCCACCGGTGTGCTGGTGCTCGGGGTGGAGCGGGCCACCAAACTGCTCGGCCAGCTGCTCCTCACCACCAAGGCCTACACCGCGACGATCCGCCTCGGCCAGGCCACGAACACCGACGACGCCGAGGGCGAAGTCACCGCGACGACGCCCGCGGTGCACATCACCGACGACGAGATCGCGGCCGGTGTCGCGGCCCTGACCGGTGACATCGAGCAGGTCCCCGCCACGGTGAGCGCCATCAAGGTCGACGGTGAACGCGCCTACGCGCGCGTGCGCGCCGGCGAAGAGGTGCAACTGGCCGCCCGCTCGGTGACGGTGTCGCGCTTCGATATCCTGGCGCGCCGCGATATCGCCGACGGCGAATTCGTCGATGTCGATGTCGACGTCGAATGCACCTCGGGCACCTACATCCGCGCGCTGGCCCGCGACCTCGGCGCCGCCCTCGGCGTGGGCGGCCACCTGACGGCCTTGCGCCGTACCAGAGTCGGCCCCTTCACCCTCGAGCACGCCCGCACCCTCGAAGAACTGGCAGCTGCCGCCGAGGCGGAGCAACCGCTGCTCAGCCTCGATATGGACGCAGCTGTCCGTATCTCCTTCCCGCTCCGAGACATCGACGAATCGCAGGCCACCGACCTGCGTACCGGTCGCTGGCTCGAACCTGTCGGCATCAAGGGCGTCTACGCTGCCATCGACCCACGCGGCCGGGCGATCGCACTCCTGGAGGAGAGCGGTAAACGCGCGGGCTCGGTCATAGTGGTGCGCCCGAGGGGAATCGGCGACTGACCGGTGCGCCCGGTGCCGGTCGATCTTTCGACGACCGATGCCTGCTCGGGCTACGGTGGCCGCGGTGACGAATCCGCCGCCGACAGAGGTCAGCTGCGCACCGTCGCAGACGCCGCCTGTCGTCCGAGTTCTGGGCGGGGAGATTCCCTCGTCAGGTGCGCGGCCAGCATCGCCGCTTCGGCGGCGAGGCCGGGTGGATTGGTGGCGATGAACATCGAATCCGCTGCCAGGTTGCCGAGGACGTGCCAGGTGTCGGCGCGCAGTGCGCGGGTCCGTGGTTCGGCGCGTAGACCGCCCGTGGGTGCGAATTCCGCTGTGCCACTGTCGAGTAGGCCTGCCATCAGCGCCTCGGTGTCCTGCGGGGTGCGGTAGGCGGGTGGGTTCACGGCGTTGATAACGATGTCGGCCGGCCAGCTGGATTCGTCGGTCACCGTGAATGCGGAGTCGGCCGCCGTGATCGCCGTGATTCCGATGCGCAACCGGACCTGGCCCGAATCCACCAGGCGCAGCAGGATTTCCGCGTTGTGCGGGACCATCGGTGAGCTGAGACTGCTGATGGTGCGGTGATGGCCGGTGCGCAACATCGTCCGGTCGTCATCGGTGAGGGCGGGCCACAGGATCGGGCCCATCGTGCGAATCGCCATCGTGACCAGGCGTCGACCGAGCAGTGTGGAATCGACATCGGCGAGCTGGCGGCGCAATCGGTGTGTCGGGTCCTCGGTGCCGGTGGCCCGGATCTCGGCGGCGAACTCGTCGAAATCCTCGCCCAGGTCGGCCAGCTCGGCCCGTAGCAGCGAGACCACGTCGGTGAACTCGACCGGACCGCGCGCCGCCAGGTCCAGCGCGGCGGCCGGGGTGAGGTGTCGCGGTGTCAGTGGTTGTGGACGTTGCTGCACGAAGGGCAGGATGCCGCTGCGCGACAACAGGGTGATCGGACCTCGATGGCCGTTCGCGGTCAATGAGGCGGCGATGTCGACGGCGGTCAGGCCGCTACCGATCACGGCTACCCGAGCTTCGGGTCCCACCTCGGTGAGGGTGTGCGCCAGTGGATACGGCTCGTCGATGTAGCCGGGCGCGCCGGTCAATCCGTACCGGTCACGAGGGCGGCCGCTGCCGACACAGAGCGCCACACGATCGACCGGATGCGCCGCCCCGCCCTCGGTGCGCAGCACCACCGGCTGTCCTGCGGCGACGCCGGTCACCCGGTCGTTCACGACGCTGACCTGCCATCCGTCGCGCCGCAACCCGTCGATCGACGCCCGCGCCGATTGTTCCAGGTACTCCCCGTACAGCGCGCGTGGCACGATCGGCTGACCCAGCCCGGGATCGACGAAGCGCCCGGCATCCGGGTGCTGCGTCAGCCACCGCTCGAAATGCCCACGATCGTTGGCTCGCACGGACATCAATCCGGGCGGTGCGTTCACCCGCACCGCGGGCACGTCGTGCTGGTAGGCACGGCCCCGCCACAGCGCCGACGTACCCTCGAACACCGTGATCGTGCCTGGTTCTCGGTCGGCGGACGCGAGCGCGTCGAGCAGTCCGACCGCGGCCACTCCCGCACCGATGATCCCGATTCGCATATCGACTCCTGTCGTCAGACGGCATTGCCGCACAAGCTCATTCGATGGCGTGACGACGTGTGTCGATGTCGTGCGCGCTCGTTGTTCAGCGTGGTCGCGCGCGGGCCGCTGCGAAATCCCGCGTTTGCGGGATGTGCCGGAAGCCCCCTCGATTGCGGGATGGCCACGGGTGCTCAACCCGACGACAATCGATGAATGACCGCCCCGGCTTCGCCCTCGATGACCGCCCTGCTCACCGGGGTCGCGGCCGCGCCGGACGCGCACGAGTTGTTCGCGCGGACCTCTACCCGACTGCGTCGGACGGTGGGGTTCGATGCCGCGGTGTGGGTGGCCACCGATCCGGTCAACGGTCTCACCACCGCGCCGGTGCGGGTGGAGAACCTGCACGAGGGCGGCTGCGGGATCTACTGGGAGTCGGAGCTGTTCGCCGAGCACGTCAACTTGTTCCGCGATCTGGCGCTGGCACCGGTACCGGTGGCCGGATTGCGCGCGGTGACAGGCGACCGGCCGACGCTGAGCCCGCTGTATCGAAACTTCATGCGCCCGCGTGGCTTCGGTGACGAGTTGCGGGCCGTGCTCCGCGTGGACGGGCAGGGCTGGGGACAGGTGAGTCTGTTCCGGGAACGCGGCAGGCAGGCGTTCGCCGCCGCCGATATCGCGGTGCTGCAAGCACTGTCGGCCCCGATGGCGCGTCGGCTGCGTAGTTTCGCGCGACCGGCGACAACGGGCTCGGACGGCGTCCACGCACCCGGCCTGCTGCTGTTCGGCGCCGACGGCGCACTGCTCTCGGTGAACGACGAGGCCCGTGAACTGCTCGCGCTGATGCCGCCGGGCCCGTCGACGACGACCGATACCGGACTCGAATTGCCCTTGCCGGTCTGGATTCTCAGCACCGCAGGGCGTGCGCGGCTCACCGGCGACAGCGCCCGCATCCGAATCCGGACCCTGACCGGGCAGTGGCTCGTCTGCCACGCCTCGTGCCTGCGTGATGTGAACGGCGAACCGACGACCACGGTGCTGGTGATCGAACACGCGACCCCGTCCGACGTCGCCGCACTCGTCGTCGCGGCCTATGAACTGACCCGCCGCGAACTGGAGGTCACCGAACTCATCGCGGCGGGGCTGTCCACCGCGGGCATCGCCCGGCACCTGCTGGTCTCCGCGCACACGGTGCGCGACCACGTGAAGTCCATCTTCGACAAGACGGGCGTCACCAGTCGTGGTGAGCTCGTCGCGGCCTTGTTCACCGAATACCGGCAACCGGCGTCCGAACCGGTCACGCTGCGTGTACTCGACGGGCACGCCAGCTGAGCCGCGGCCCCGAATCCCTGGAGCGTCGCGGCACCTTGCCGGTGAGATCAGGCTGTCAGTGGCACTGGACGCGTGGCTAACGCCCTGTCCGGAACAGGCGATAGCGAAGATATATAGCTTTCGCGTCGGAGGGGCAGACCATGACTGCGATCAGGAAGACCTGGATCGGTGTCGTCGCCGGTATGACGATAGTGCTCGCGGGCTGTGGCAGCGGCGATCCGCAGGGTCCGGCAGCGCCGCGTCCGACGACCACGATCACCGCGCCGAATTCGGTCACCGCTCCCAGCGCTGCTCCCGCGGTCACCCAGGCCGGGCCGCCGCCTGCCGCTTCTCCTGGCGGACCGCCGAATTCCGTGGGTGTCCCCACTGCGCCCGCGGTGACGGCCAGGCCGCCCGAACCCGCGACCGGCACTGTCGTCCTGCGCACCGTGACCCTGTCCGGCATCCCTGTTCCCGGTGTGCCGGTGCACCTTTCGCTGCAGCAGCCGTGTGATCCGTCGAGCAATGACATCCCCGTCGGTGAAACGGTGGAAACGGTACGCCGCGACGGTGTCACCGACGAGCAAGGCCGGGCGGCCTTCATCACCGAAATCGGTTGCTATCGCTTCGGGATGACCGCGCCCGCGGGCACGAACCCGGTCCCCGAGGGCATGCACACGCTGTTCCTGGTCACTCCGGGTGGCACGGCCACCGGCCAGCTGCGCTTCCAGGACACGCCACCCGAACCTGCCCCTGCCTGCGCCGAATCCACCATCGAATCCGAGCTCGGCGTCGATCCAGGACCCACCGCGACCATCCCCGACTGCGATGGGCAGTGGGGTGTCATCCGCTGGGATACCCCCGGCGACAACCAGCGCGTTATCACCCGCACGTCAGGAACCTGGACCACCTACGTCATATTCCCCCATGACACCTGCTGGGCCGGCGCCGCCGCCGACGGCGTACCGGACCGCCTGCGCACCTACTTCAACTGCTGATCCATCGGACATGGGTCAGCCGGTCGGCAGGGTTCCGCGGACCTACGTAGTGAGCCAAATAGCTTCGGCGGCAAGGGTTCCCAGCTCGGTAGGGGTTTCGGCCGAGGCGATGTGGACGGCGATGGTGCCGGCGAAATCGCGCCTTTCCGCTACTTCGATGGTGGTGTCGAGGGCGATGCCGACGGAGTCGAAATAGCGCAGCATGGCGGGGTCGGAATCGGAGATGCGGGCTACCCGGCCGGATTCTCCCGCGGCGAAGTCGCTGAGTTGACGGGCCGGGGGAGTGGGCACAGCGCCGTCGGCGGACGGGATGGGGTCGCCGTGGGGGTCGCGGTCGGGGTAGCCGAGTTTCGCGTCGATGCGGGACATGAGCAGGTCCGAGACGGCGTGTTCGAGGACCTCGGCCTCGTCGTGCACCTCGTCCCAGCCGTAGCTGAGTTCGTTCACCAGGAACGTCTCGATGAGACGGTGCCTGCGCACCATCGCGACTGCGGCGCGGCGGCCGTGTTCGGTCAGGGTGATCGCGCCGTAGCGGGCGTGTTCGACCAGACCCTGATCGGTGAGCTTGCGCACCGCCTCCGACACCGTCGAGGCCGACACGCCGATTCGCTCGGCCAGCAGCTTGGTCGACACCTTCTCCTGCGACCACTCCTGGGCGGTCCAGATGACCTTCAGGTAATCCTGTGCCACCGCCGACAGTTCGGGCGCGATCGTGGCGGCGAGTTCGGCCTGCTCGGCGGGTTGCGTCAGCGCGCTGCGGGTCGCGACATCTCGTTTAGCTGGCACATCACCAATGTTAGGCATCCCTGGCCCGAATGACACATCGGCGAACCGGCACGGCGCGCACCGATGATCGGTCACACCTGAATTCTGTTCGGGGACCGCTTTGCGTAGGCTTCGCTCTGTGCAGAGATGGCGAAGTCTCGACGACGTGCCCGCGGACTGGGGGCGTTGCGTTCTCACGATCGGCGTGTTCGACGGGGTACATCGGGGGCACGCGCAGCTGATCAGCCGCGCGGTCGCCGCGGCGGGCAAGCGTGGTGTTCCCTCGGTCCTGATGACCTTCGATCCGCACCCGATGGAAGTGGTGCGACCCGGATCGCATCCCGCACAGCTGACCACGCTGACCCGCCGCGCGGAACTGGCCGCCGAACTCGGGATCGACGTGTTCTGCGTGATGCCGTTCACGCAGGATTTCATGCAGCTCACCCCGTCCGATTACGTGCACGACCTGCTGGTCGAACGTCTGCACGTCACCGAGGTCGTGGTCGGCGACAACTTCACCTTCGGCAAGAAGGCCGCGGGCACCGTCGACACCATGCGCGAACTCGGCGAGCGGTTCGGCTTCGAGGTCGACGGGGTGACCCTGCTCGGCGAACACGCCGTCACCTTCTCCTCCACCTATATCCGTGCCTGTGTCGACGCGGGCGATATGGCCGCGGCGGCCGAGGCGCTCGGGCGCCCGCATCGTGTCGAGGGTGTCGTCGTGCACGGCGACGGTCGCGGTCGCGGGCTCGGCTTCCCGACCGCCAACGTCGCCCCGCCGATGCACGCCGCGATCCCGGCCGACGGGGTGTACGCGGGCTGGTTCACCGTGCTCGGGGCAGGCCCGACCATCGGCCAGGCCGCACCCGGCGAGCGCGCGATGGCCGCCATCTCGGTCGGCACCAACCCCACGTTCTCGGGCCGCGCGCGCACCGTCGAAGCGTTCGTCCTCGACGGTGAGGCCGACCTCTACGGCCAGCACGTCGGTGTCGATTTCGTCGAACAACTGCGCGGGATGCGCAAGTTCGACTCCATCGACGATCTGGTCGAGGCCATGGGCCGCGATGTCGAGGCCGCGCGCAAAGTCCTCACCGCCGCCGACGCCTGAGCCCGGATTTACCTCGCCACCACGTGTCGAGTAAAGTGGCTCCTCGGGTTTGCTGCGGTCCGCGGTGGCGCCCATCCCGGGTAACCGGACCTTCGAGCGCGGAACTGAAAAATAGGAGTCGAGCCACATGGCGCTGACCACTGAGCAGAAGTCGGCGATTCTCGCCGAGTACGGCCTGCACCCCACCGACACCGGCTCGCCGGAGGCGCAGATCGCGCTGCTGTCGAAGCGGATCTCGGACCTGACCGAGCACCTGAAGCAGCACAAGCACGATCACCACACCCGTCACGGCCTGCTGGCCCTGATCGGTCGTCGTCGCCGCCTGTCGAAGTACCTGCAGGCCAACGACATCAACCGCTACCGTTCGCTCATCGAGCGCTTGGGTCTGCGTCGCTGATCTGAATCAGACACGCCTCCTCGTCGAGGCGGTCGACACCTAGCCAACGAGAAGAAGTACACTTCTTCTCGTTGGCTATTCGTGTATTCGGGGACCATCGGGTTCCCGGCTGCACTACAACATGTGACAGCCGTATGTACCCGTCCGCGTGGCGTCGGTCTTCGGTAGTGGCCTTTCGGCAGGCGTTTCCCGCCGCCGTCGGGCTTCGATCGATGATCGCCTCCGCGTCGCCCCTCTTGTGGAATGTTCCAGCCAAGGGGATCCGGCCGGGTGCTGCGCGTGGCAGCCAGGAGGGTTTCCACGTGTCCGTGTCCGGTACGGCTGACGACAGCTGGGTTCGCGCCCACCAGGGGAAAAAATACGCCTGGAAACGGCAGCGCGACCAGCGAGACGAGAGGTCGAGAGAAGAGAATATGACGCAGACAACTGAACGCCCTTCGACTGCGGTCGAGGTCGAGCCCGGAGTTTTCGAGTCGGTCGCGCTGATCGACAACGGTAGCTTCGGCACCCGCACCATCCGCTTCGAGACCGGCCGTCTGGCCAAGCAGGCCGCGGGTTCCGTCGCCGCCTACCTCGACGACGAGACCATGCTGCTGTCGGCGACCACCGCCGGTAAGTACCCCAAGGACCAGTTCGACTTCTTCCCGCTGACGGTCGATGTCGAAGAGCGCATGTACGCCGCGGGTCGCATCCCCGGCTCGTTCTTCCGTCGCGAGGGCCGCCCCTCCACCGACGCCATCCTGACCTGCCGCCTGATCGACCGGCCGCTGCGCCCGACCTTCATCGACGGTCTGCGCAACGAGATCCAGGTCGTCGTCACGGTCCTGAGCCTCAACCCGGCCGACCTCTACGACGTGGTGGCCATCAACGCCGCCTCGGCATCGACTCAGCTCTCGGGCATCCCGTTCTCCGGCCCGATCGGTGGCGTCCGCGTCGCCCTCATCGGTGGCCAGTGGGTCGCGTTCCCGACCGTCGAGCAGCTCGAAGGCGCCGTGTTCGACATGGTCGTCGCGGGCCGCGTCACCGACACCGGCGACGTCGCCATCATGATGGTCGAGGCCGAGGCCACCGACAAGGTCATCGCGCTGATCGAAGACGGTGCGCAGGCCCCGACCGAAGCCGTGGTGGCCGAGGGTCTGGAGGCCGCCAAGCCGTTCATCGCGCGCCTGGTCCGCGCCCAGGCCGACCTGGCCGCGCTGGCTGCCAAGCCGACGCAGGAGTTCCCGCTCTTCCCGCCGTACGGCGCCGACGTGTTCGAGGCCGTCGAGGGCACCTCGAAGGTCGAGCTGAACCAGGCGCTGAGCATCGCCGACAAGCAGGCCCGCGAGGCCCGCATCGACGAGATCAAGGCCGAGGTGCTCGGTCGCCTCGGTGACGACTTCGTCGGTCGCGAGAAGGAACTGGGTGCCGCGTTCCGCTCGGTCACCAAGAAGCTGGTTCGCCAGCGCATTCTCACCGACGGTTTCCGCATCGACGGTCGTGGCCTGGCGGACATCCGTCAGCTCTCCGCCGAGGTCGACGTGATCCCGCGCGCCCACGGTTCGGCGATCTTCGAGCGTGGCGAGACCCAGATCATGGGCGTCACCACCCTCGACATGGTGAAGATGGCGCAGCAGGTCGACTCGCTCGGCCCGGAGACCTCCAAGCGCTACATGCACCACTACAACTTCCCGCCGTTCTCCACCGGCGAGACCGGTCGCGTCGGTTCGCCGAAGCGTCGCGAGATCGGCCACGGCGCGCTCGCCGAGCGTGCGCTGATGCCGGTGCTGCCCTCGCAGGAGGAGTTCCCCTACGCCATCCGTCAGGTCTCGGAGGCGCTGAGCTCCAACGGCTCCACCTCGATGGGTTCGGTCTGTGCCTCGACCCTGTCGCTGCTCAACGCCGGTGTGCCGCTGAAGGCGCCGGTCGCGGGTATCGCCATGGGCCTGGTCTCCGACACCATCACCAACGACAAGGGCGAGGACGAGGTCCGCTACGTCGCGCTCACCGACATCCTCGGTGCCGAGGATGCCTTCGGCGACATGGACTTCAAGGTCGCCGGTACCCGTGACTTCGTCACCGCCCTGCAGCTCGACACCAAGCTCGACGGCATCCCCTCGCAGGTGCTCGCCGGTGCGCTGAACCAGGCACACGACGCCCGCACCACGATCCTGGACGTGATGGCCGAGGCCATCACCGATCCGGACGAGATGAGCCCCTACGCCCCGCGCGTGACGGCCATCAAGATCCCGGTCGACAAGATCGGCGAGGTCATCGGGCCCAAGGGCAAGATGATCAACCAGATCACCGAGGAAACCGGCGCCAACATCTCCATCGAAGATGACGGCACCGTGTTCGTCGGTGCGACCGATGGGCCGTCGGCCCAGGCCGCGATCGACATGATCAACGCCATCGCCAACCCGCAGCTGCCCAAGGTCGGCGAGCGCTTCCTCGGCACGGTCGTCAAGACCACCGCCTTCGGTGCGTTCGTTTCGCTCCTGCCGGGCCGCGACGGTCTGGTGCACATCTCCAAGCTGGGCAACGGCAAGCGCGTGGCCAAGGTCGAAGACGTGGTCAACGTCGGCGACAAGCTGCGCGTGGAGATCGCCGATATCGACAACCGCGGCAAGATCTCGCTCATCCCGGTCGAGGACGAGGCCGCTGCCGCCGAGCCGGCCGCCGTCGAGGAGACCACCGAAGCCGAGTAGGCCTCGCTCCAGCTGACTGACGAAACCCCCGCCGTTGTACGGCGGGGGTTTTGTCGTTCTCCGGCGCCGGACGGGTCCGTGATCTGGATCACGATGATGCAACGGTGATGCAACGTTGTCTCGCTTAGTGTGTCCGGACACAGTAAGAATCTGTGTCGACAGCCGTGATGCCGCCCATCGAGAGCGGCGCGCCGACCGCTGTCGGCTCGGCGTACGCGGTCGGATCGCTGGACCGTTCTCAGCGTCGAAAAGTGAGTCGTCCAGCCGTGATTTTGACTGAATCTGGTCCGGTTTATTATTGAAACGAATACGCTTCTCCTCGTGTTCGCCACGCGTGGTTCAGGTGTCGGGGTTGACGATGGAGGTCGGGAGATAGCCGAGTCATTGCTGGTTGTGTGGCGGCGAGCCGGATTGCCGCGATCGTGTCATAGCCGATCGCACTGAATCCGGTGTGAGCGGGTGGATTTCGGGCAGGGTGCCCGAGGTTGGCCACCCCCCGCCGATCCACCTCACCCCGGTGCGAGCCGGGGAGTTCCGAGAGTTTGTGCGGCCGCGTGGCGTTACCCGCGGCCGGTAATGGAAGGCAGTGTGCGATGACCAACCCCACTCCGGCGCGCGCGGAAACAGAACAGCTGGCAGCGCTGGTGGCGACGGTCGCGGCGATGGATCCGGCGCGGATCGCGGTCGAGTTCGACGGCACCGCGGTGTCCTATGCCGATCTCGATGCCCAGCTCACGCTGATGGCCGAGCTCACCGGTGGGGCGCTGGACGCGGACACACTCGTGCAGGTGGTGCTCGCCGAGTTGTTCCCCGGCGTGGTCGATGCCGCCGAGGGGACCTTCGGTGTGCTGCTGGATTCACTCGCCGGTGATGCGATGGCCGCGTTGGGGATGGAGGTGGCGGCCGCCGCGACGCTGGTCGATCGGTTCGCCGCGCAAGTGGCTCGGACGCCTGATCGGGTCGCGGTGCAGTTCGGTGACGAGGTGCTCACCTACGCGGAATTCGATGCCAGGGTGCGGGTGCTGGCGGTGCGGCTGGTCGAGTCGGGCGTCGGCCCCGAGACGCTGGTCGGGTTGGCACTGCGACGCAGCGTCGAGTTGATCGTCGCGGTGCACGCGATCGTGCGGGCGGGTGGTGCGTACGTGCCGCTCGACCCCGATCATCCGGTGGACCGGCTGCACTATGTGCTCGAGGTGGCGCGGCCGGTAGTGGTCGTGACGCGTGCCTGCGATGAGCCGGATCTCAACGGCGCGCCGGTGCTGCGCACCGATGACATCGACTGGGACGCGGCGCCCGGCGTGGTGGCTTCCGCGGCGCGGGCCGACAATACGGCCTACGTCATCTTCACCTCCGGTTCCACGGGCCGCCCGAAGGGGGTGGCGGTGACCCACGGGGCGATCGTGGCGAACCTGGATTGGCGGCAGCGCCGCTACGGCATGACCGATGCCGATGTGGTACTGCAGAAGACGCCCTACACCTTCGATGTGTCGGTGTGGGAACTGTTCTGGCCCTTGCAGATCGGTGCTCGGCTCGTTGTCGCCGAACCGGGGCGCCACGGTGATCCCGCGTATCTGGCGTCGTTGATCGCGGCGCATCGAGTCACCGTGACGCACTTCGTGCCGTCCATGCTGGCCGCGTTCGTCGGTGAGCTGGGGCCCGAGGTGGATCTGTCGTCGTTGCGGATGGTGTTCGCCTCGGGCGAGGCGCTGCCCGCTGCCACTGCCGCCCGGCTGCGCAAGCTGTCCTCGACCGCGCTGCACAATCTGTACGGGCCCACCGAGGCGGCCGTCGACGTCACCGCGCACGAAGTGACCGCGCTCGACGAGGTGTCGGTGCCGATCGGTGGTCCGGCCGATGACACCGGGCTGCTGGTGCTCGACGAGAATCTCGATCAGGTGCCCGTTGGAGTGGTCGGCGAGCTGTACCTGTCGGGTGTTCAGTTGGCTCGCGGGTATGTGGCGCGGCCAGGTCTGACCGCGGACCGGTTCGTCGCCAACCCCTACGGCGTGGCCGGTGAGCGGATGTATCGCACCGGTGACCTGGTGCGTGAGTCGCGTGGTGAGCTGGAGTATCTGGGGCGCACCGACTTTCAGGTGAAACTGCGTGGTCTGCGGATCGAGCTGGGGGAGATCGAGGCCGTGTTGGCCGCGCATCCGCGGGTGGGCAATGCCGCGGTGGTGCTGCATCGGCATGCCGCGGGTGAGGCACTGGTCGGCTATGTGGTGAGCGGCGACGGTGCGGCCATCGACGAGGCCGAGTTGGTCGCGCACGCGAAGGCGTCGATGCCGGAGTACATGGTGCCGTCGCTGCTGGTGCGGCTGGACGCGATGCCGATCAATGCCAGCGGAAAGCTGGACCGGAAGGCGTTGCCGGAACCCGACTTCCGGGTTGCGGCCGCGCAATTCCGGGAGCCACGCACCGCGACCGAACGTTCGGTCGCCGCGTTGTTCGCCGAGCTGCTCGGGGTGCAGACCATCGGGTTGGACGACGACTTCTTCCGCCTCGGCGGCAACTCGCTGATCGCGACCAGGGCCATCGGGCGGTTGCAGGCGAATTTCGGTGTGCGCGTGGATGTTCGCGACTTCTTCGACAGCCCGACTGTCGCTGTGCTCGCGAAGCTGGTCGAAGGCGGCGTGGTCGACGAGCGGCCCGCGCTCGTCGCGGGGCCGCGTCCCGAGGTGGTGCCGCTCTCGCCGGCGCAGCAGCGGATGTGGTTTCTGAACCGGTTCGATCCCGAGGCCGGGGCTTACAACATTCCGATCGCGGTGCGGTTGTCGGGTGTGCTGGATCAGGACGCGTTGCGGGCGGCGGTCGGCGACCTGATCGCTCGGCACGAGGTACTACGCACGGTGTACCCCGAGGTCGGCGGCGTGGGAACGCAGCAGGTGCTCACGCCCGCTGATGCGCTCGAAATGCTTGTCGCCGAGTCGAACTCGGAGATCCGTGCGGCCGACGCCGGTGCGGCGGTCGGCGTGGGTGGTGGAATTCACGCTGCCGACACGGTGAGCTTCGGTGGTGGGGCGAACCCACTGGTCAACGGTGTAGCGAGGTACCTCGAACCGGTCAGCATCGGTGCTCGAGAACTTCCCGGAGTGCTGGCCGCGGTGATCCTGCGCGGATTCGACGTCACTGCCGCACCGCCGATTCGGGCCAGGTTGTTCGAGGTCGACGGCGATCACGTGTTGGTGCTGGTGGTGCATCACATCGCCGCCGACGGCTGGTCGGCCGGTCCGCTGGTGCGCGACACGATGGCCGCCTACTACGCGCGTACCGAAGGCGCGGCGCCGCAGTGGGCGCCGTTGCCGGTGCAGTACGCCGACTACACCCTGTGGCAGCGTGCTGTCCTCGGCGCGGAAGGTGATGCCGACTCGCAGGCCGGGCGGGAGATCGCGTTCTGGCGAGATTCGCTGGCCGGGCTGCCGGATGAGTCGGGCCTGCCGACCGACCGGCCTCGCCCCGCCGTCGCGTCGATGCACGGACGCCGGGTCGAGTTCGAGCTCGACGCGGACGTTGTCGCCACGCTGAATGCTGTTGCGGCGGAACACGGTGCGACGCTGTTCATGGTCCTGCACGCGGCGCTGTCGGTGCTGGTCGCGCGACTGTCGGGCACTGCCGATGTGGCGATCGGCAGTCCGGTCGCGGGACGCGGCGCGGCGGAACTCGACGACGTCATCGGCATGTTCGTCAATACCGCTGTGTTGCGCAGCCAGGTGCGTGGCGCGGAACCGTTCGCCGAGCTGCTCGGCCGCGTCCGCGCCGGGGATCTGGCCGCGTTCGACCACACCACCGTGCCGTTCGAGCGACTCGTCGAGGTGCTCGCGCCGTCGCGTTCCGGTGGTCGCCATCCGCTGTTCCAGGTCGCGCTGTCGCTGCAGAACCTGCCACCGACCACCTTCGAACTTCCAGGCCTGCGGGCTGCCGCTGTCGACCTGCCCTATGACGTCGAGAAGTTCGATCTTTCGGTGACTGTGCGCGATTCCGAGACCACGGGGTTGCTCGGCGAATTCTCGTACGCCACAGATCTATTCGACGAGCCGACCGTGATCGGCATGGTGCGTCGCTTCACCGGTTTGCTCGCCGCGATCGCCGCTGCCCCGCAGACACCCGTCGCCGATCTGCCCTTGCTGATCGACACCGAGCTCGATGAACTGACCACCCGCAGCGGCGGCCCGTCGACTCCCGCTCCCTTGCTGCCGGAAGTGTTGTCGCGTGCCGCCGCCGACCCCACCGTGATCGCGATCCGCGACGGTGCCCGTACCCTCACCTACGGCGAGCTCGATGCGGCCTCCGCGCACCTGGCCGCCCGTCTGACCGCCCTCGGCATCGGCGCGGGTGACCTTGTCGCCGTGAGTATCCCGCGCTCGGCGGACTCGGTCACCGCGGTCTGGGCCGTGGTGAAGTCCGGGGCAGGCTTCCTTCCGGTCGACCCGAACTACCCTGCCGACCGCATCGCCCACATGCTCGCCGATTCCGGCGCGGCGGCGGGCATCACCATCGATGCGGTGCTGGCGGATTTGCCCTCCACAGTGAACTGGCTCGTGGTCGATCCGCTGCTGCCTACCGCCGCGGCCGCTCGTGGTGATGCGGCCGAACGGGGCGTCGGAGCCGGTCATTCGACAGCGTCGGATAGCACTGATCCCGATACCGATACCGATGCTGATGCTGATGCTGATGCCGGTGTCGGCGATCGTCGCGGTGGCGTCGACGACGCGATCTCGACAGGTGATGACACCTTCTCGAACGGCGTGCCGGGTGGACGTGCGGTGGATCCGCTCGATCCGGCATATGTCATCTACACCTCCGGAACCACGGGTCTGCCCAAGGGCGTCGTGATTCCGCACGGTGCGGTGGCGGCGTATCTGCCGGTGCAGGCGGGGCGGTATCTGGCATCGGCGGATTCGCGGGTATTGCACGTGGCGTCGCCGTCGTTCGACATTTCCGTGGCCGAGCTGCTGCTGACGGTGACCGAGGGGGCGACGATGGTTGTCGCGCCCGCCGGCGTGTTCGGCGGGGCGGAGCTGGGTGAACTGTTGCGGGTCGAGCGGGTGACCCACGTGGTCATCACGCCCTCGGCGTTGGCGACGGTGAACCCGGAAGGGCTCGACGAGCTGCGGGTGGTGGTGGTCGGTGGTGAGGCGTGCCCCGGGGAACTGGTCGCACGCTGGACGGCCGCGATTCCGGGGCTGATCTTCCGCAACGGGTACGGCCCGACCGAGACGACCATCGTCACCAATATCAGCGAACCACTCAGCGCGACAACGCCTGTCACCCTCGGCGCGCCCGTCGAGGGCACCACCGAGCTGGTGCTCGACGAGCGGCTGCGACCGGTACCCGTCGGCGTCGTCGGCGAGCTGTACATCGCAGGTGCCCAGCTCGCGCGCGGCTACCACCGCAGGCCCGCGCTGACGGCGGGCCGGTTCGTCACCAATCCCCATGGCGCGCCCGGTGATCGGATGTACCGCACGGGCGACACCGTGCGGTGGGTGCGGCGTGCTGGTTCGCTCGACCTGGAATACCTGGGCCGCAACGACTTCCAGGTGAAGGTACGCGGCTTCCGGATCGAACTCGGCGAGATCGACGCGGTCCTCGCCCGCCATCGGGCGGTCGATTTCGCCGCGACCATCGGCCACCGCACCGATGCGGGCGCGACCCTGCTGGTGTCGTATGTGGTTCCCGTCGCCGGAGCCACGATCGACACCGCGACCCTCATCGCGCACACCGCCGCGCACCTGCCCGCACACATGGTGCCTGCCGCGATCGTCGCCCTCGAGGCTGTGCCATTGACTCCGGTGGGCAAGCTCGACCGGTCCGCACTGCCCGCGCCGGTCTTCGAAGCCGCCGTCTACCGCGCACCCGAAACCGGCGCGGAGCAGGTCGTGGCCGCCGCCTTCGCCGAGGTACTCGGACTGGACCGGGTGGGCCGCGACGACGACTTCTTCGACCTGGGCGGCAACTCGCTGCTCGCCACCCGGTTGATGGCACGCATCGGCACCGACCTCGACATCCGCATCCCGATCCGCCAGCTTTTCGACACCTCGACCGTGCTGACCCTCGCCGCGGCGGCCGACCCTCTGCGTGGGACGGGCACCGGCCCCGCTCTGGTGGCAGGACCCCGCCCGGATCCGCTTCCGCTCTCGCCCGCCCAGCAGCGCATGTGGTTCCTGAACCGCTTCGACCCCGGCTCGGCCACCGACAACATCCCGATGGCTGTCCGCCTCACCGGCGCCCTCGACATCGCCGCACTCCAGGCGGCGATCGTCGACGTGCTGGACCGGCACGAGGTCCTGCGCACCCGCTACCCGGAGCTCGACGGCAACGCCATCGCCGAGATCCTCCCGGCAACCGGCATCATCCGCGAGGTTCACCCCCACCTCGTGGGCGCGACCGAACTGTCCGATGCCGTACGCACCTTCGCCGCTACCGGCTTCGACCTCACCGTCGATGCCCCGATCCGCGCGACCTTGTTCCGCGTTGCCGCGAACACGGTGGCAACACATGCTGATTCGTCGGAAATCGACGTCGACCGTGCGACCCCCGGTCCCTTGGCGGAACGCGCCGACTCCATGGGACAAGTCGACGCGGTGGATCATGCTGCATCGGTTGATCACGCTGGATCAGCTGATGGCGCTGGGACGGTTGATCACGTCGGACCCGTAGGACGTGCGCGGTCGCTGGATCGCACGACTGTTGATCGTGAACGGGCCTTCCGGCGGACCGGGGCGGTGGACTCGGCAGGGTCTGCTGCGGAGTATGTGCTGGTCATCGTGTTGCACCACATCGCGGCCGATGGTTTCTCGTTCGGGCCGTTGATCCGGGACGTGCTCACGGCCTACGGCGCGCGCGCCACCGGCGAGGCCCCGAGCTGGATGCCGTTGGACGTGCAATATGCCGACTACGCCGTGTGGCAGCACACGGTGCTCGGCGACGCGGCCGATCCGAAATCGGTGGCGGCCGAGCAGCTCTCGTTCTGGCGCGCTGCGCTGGCGGGAGTGCCCGAGCAGTTGGAGCTGCCCACCGACCGGACCCGGCCCGCGGTCGCTTCTCGCCGCGGGGCGATGCACAACGTCGAGATCGATGCCGACACCCATCGGGCGCTGGCCGAATTCGCTCGCGCACAGGGTGTGACGGTGTTCATGGCCGCGCACGCGGTGTTCGCGATACTGCTGGCGCGGTTGTCGGCAACCGCCGATATCGCGATCGGCACCCCGGTGTCGGGACGTGGTGAACGCGCGCTCGACGATCTGGTCGGCATGTTCGTCAACACGCTCGTGCTGCGCACCGAAGTCGCGCCCGCGACCCCGTTCACCGAGCTGATCGCCCGGGCCCGCGCTACCGACCTCGCGGCCTTCGGTCACGCCGACGTCCCGTTCGAGCGCCTGGTCGAGATCCTCGACCCGGTCCGCTCCACCGCCCGCAACCCGCTGTTCCAGGTGATGCTGTCCCTCAACGAGGACACTCCGAGCGAGCTCGCGCTGCCCGGTCTCGCCGTCGCGGGCTACGACCTGCCGACCGGCGTCGCCAAGTTCGACCTGGAGCTCACCCTCACCGAACATCGTGACGACAACGGCACTCCCGCCGGCATTTCCGGCGCCTTCCTGTACGCCACCGACCTGTTCGACGCGGCCACCATCGCCGGCTTCGCCACCCGTCTGCACCGCGTACTCACCGCCGTTCTCGCCGACCCGACCCGCCCCGTCGGCGACGTCGACCTCCTCGACCCGGCCGAGCAGACCCAACTCCTGACCACGTGGAACGACACCGCCACCGCCACCGGCCAAGCCGCAACTCTCGCCGCACTCCTCGCCGACCAGGCCGCCGCAACTCCCCACGCAATCGCCGTGGTCGTCGACACGGACCCCGCCGCGGCCGGTGACGCGACAGCGTCGGCCGCCTGGGGCGCCGCTACGACGGCTACGCGTCAGCTCGCCGCACATCACGCTGGGGGAGCGGCTTCTGAGGTTTCCTCGCGTGACACCGGCGATTCCACGGCAGCAGTGGAGCTTTCGTACGCGGAGTTCGGTGTTCGAGTCGCACGGCTGGCCCGTCATCTGATCGGGCTAGGGGCGGGTCCGGGCTCGCTGGTCGCGGTGGCGATGCGTCGTGGCGCGGAGCAGTTGGTCGCGGTGCACGCGGTGCTCGCGGCCGGGGCGGCGTATGTGCCGGTGGATCCCGATCATCCGGCCGAGCGGACTGCCTCTGTGCTGGCGCAGACGGCACCGGTCTGTGTGCTGACGGTTGCCGGAAGTGGTATGGCTGTAGGCGAGTCGGTGCTGGAGGTCGATGGGCTCGATCTGTCGGAACTGTCCGGCGAGCCGATCACCGATGACGAGCGGGTCGCGCCGCTGCGTCCCGAGCACCTGGCCTATGTGCTGTTCACCTCGGGGTCAACCGGTCGGCCGAAGGGTGTGGCCGTGCCGCACAAGGCTGTGGTGAACCAGTTGCGTTGGCTGCAGCGGGAATACCCGCTCGGTGTCGACGATGTGGTGCTGCAGAAGACGCCGTTCACCTTCGACGCGTCGGTGTGGGAACTGCTGTGGCCGTTGCAGGTCGGTGCTCGGCTGGTGCTCGCCACCGCCGACGGGCATCGCGACCCGGCGTACCTGGCGGCGGCCACCGTGCGTCATGGAGTGAGCGTCGTCCAGTACGTGCCGTCGGTACTCGCCGCTGTGGTGGCGGAACCGGCTTGCGCGCAAGCGGATTCGTTGCGAATGGTCTTCGCGGGCGGTGAGGCGCTGATGACCGACCTGGCGCGGCGGGTGCGCACGAGCACCGGCGCGACCGTGGTCAACCTGTACGGCCCCACCGAAACCGCCATCCAGGTCACCGCATACGAGGCCGGTGACGAGCGGAGTGCCACGGTGCCGATCGGTGCGCCGGTCGCCGATACCCGTGTCTACGTGCTGGATTCGCGCCTGCATCCCGTTCCGGCGGGTGTTCCGGGTGAGTTGTATGTGGCGGGCGCTCAGCTCGCCGACGGCTACCACGGCCGCGCCGACCTCACCGCCGAACGTTTCATCGCCGACCCCTTCGGCGCGGGCGAACGCCTGTACCGCACCGGCGACCTCGTCACCTGGCGCACCGGCCCCGACGGCCCGGCGCTGCACTACCTGGGCCGCACCGACTTCCAGGTGAAGCTACGCGGCCTGCGCATCGAGCCCGCCGAGATCGAAGCCGCGATCGCCGCTGTTCCAGGAATCAGCCGTGTCGCCGTCCTGGTCCGCTCGGACGAAGGCAGGCCCGACCAGCTCGTCGCCTACGTCGTCCGTGCCGCCGGTACACCCGAGGTCGTGCCGCGCGAGAAGGCGGGAGCCTCGGACTCCGGCGGCCCGGATGCCGCGCTCGCACCAGATGCCGTGCTCGGCACCGACATCGCCACCAGGGGTCGCGGCGCCGATTCCGACGGAGACGGTGCGGTTCGTGCTGTCCTCGCGGCCGCCGACACCGCAGCAGCCGGTTCGGTGCCTGTCTCGTCGACAGTCCCCAGCCCCGCCGATCTCGACGCCGCGATCGTCGCGACCCTGCCCTCCTACATGGCGCCGGGTGCCTACGTCTTCCTCGACGAATTGCCCGTCAATGCTTCCGGCAAGCTCGACCGCCGGGCGTTGCCCGCGCCGCAATCACGGCAGCTCGACTATCGCGAACCGGCCACCGCCACCGAGCGGGTCGTTGCCGCGACCTTTGCCGGAGTACTCGACCTCGACCAGGTCGGTGCGGGTGACGACTTCTTCGCCCTCGGCGGCAATTCCCTGCTGGCGACCCAGGTAGCGGCGCGGCTCGGTGCCGCGTTGGATGCCAGGGTGGCCGTGCGGGAGCTGTTCGAGGCGAGCACCGTCGATGGACTCGCGGTGCGGCTGGACGCGCTGCGTGGCACCGGCAGCAGGCGTGGACCCGTGGCAGGTCAACGGCCGCAGCGGATTCCGCTCTCGCCCGCGCAGCAGCGGATGTGGTTTCTGCACCGCTTCGATCCGGACTCCGCCGCGTACCACATCCCGGTCGCGATCCGGCTCAGCGGCGAACTCGACACGAAGGCGCTGCGCGGTGCGTTGGGTGACCTGATCGACCGGCACGAGACATTGCGCACCACCTATCCCGAATTCGACGGGCAGGCGACGCAACTCGTTGGCCCGCCGTTCGTGCCCGCTCTCGCTGTCGCCGACGTCGAGGCCGATGATGTGCCCGCGGCGGTGGCCGCCGTCCTCGCCGGTGGTTTCGAGATCACCACCGAGGTGCCGGTGCGCGCCGCACTGCTTCAGGTGGCGGCGACCGAACACGTGCTGGTGCTCGTCGTGCACCACATCGCGGCCGACGGCTGGTCGATGGGCCCGCTGACTCGCGATCTGGTGGCCGCCTATGCCACCCGCGCGGCGGGCGCGCAACCGCAACTGCCCGCGCTGGCCGTGCACTACGCCGACTACGCGCTATGGCAGACCGAGGGACTCGGCAGCGCCGACGACCCGGACGCACCGCTGGCCCGCCAGCTCGGGTACTGGACCCACCGACTCGCGGGCCTACCCGATGTCCTGACGCTGCCCGCCGACCGTCGCAGGCCGCTGATCGCCTCGAACCGGGGCGCCACCTTCATGACCACCCTCGGTGCCGACCTGCATCGCGGGATCGAGGAGCTGGCGCGTGCGCACCGCGCCACCCCGTTCATGGTGCTGCACGCGGGCCTGTCGGTGCTGCTGGCACGGCTCTCGGCCGGTGCCGACATCGTTGTCGGCACACCCGTGGCCGGTCGCGGTCATCGCGAACTCGACGACATCGTCGGCATGTTCGTCAATACGCTCGTGTTGCGTGCGCGGGTCAGTGCCGACGCCCGCTTCGGTGATCTGCTCGACGAGGTCCGCGCCGACGATCTCGACGCCTTCGACAACGCCGATGTGCCGTTCGAAAGCCTGGTCGACGCGCTGAATCCCGCTCGCTCACAGGGCTATTCGCCGCTGTATCAGATCTCGCTCGCGCTACAGAACCAGCGCAGGACCGCGTTCGAACTGCCCGGTCTCACCCTGTCGGGGCTGACCCTGCCGGATGCGCCGATCGAAGTGGATCTGGACTTCACCTTCGTCGACCGATTCGCCCCCGATGGCGCACCCGACGGTCTCGACCTCGAACTGCGCTACGCCACCGACCTTTTCGACGCCGACACCGTCGCGACGATGGTCGCGATGCTCGAGCGGGTGCTGCGGAACGCGGTCACCGCACCCGGCACCGCGGTCGGCGACCTCGCCCTGCTCGCCGACACCGACGAGGCCACGCTGCTGGCGGGCCCCCACGGCGACGTGGTTCCACTCGGCAGCGCACTGGCCGAACTGGGCGTACGCGCCCCACTGGCCGCCCATCTGCTCGATGCCGCGGCCGCGCGAGATCCGCGGGCGGTGGCGGCGGTGTTCGAAGGCGCCGAGATCACCTACGGTGCGCTCGCCGCCAGGGCCAACCGGCTCGCCCGGCGGTTGATCGACTGTGGCGTCGGGCCGGAAACGCCGGTGGCCGTAGCTGTTCCGCGCAGCATCGAACTGCTGGTGGTGCTGCACGGCGTGCTCGCCGCCGGTGGCGTGTACGTGCCGATCGACGCGGGCCAGCCCGCCGAACGCATCGGGCATGTGCTCGAGACCGCTACGCCACGACTCGTCGTTGTCGCGTCCGCCGGTGACCTCGACCATGTGGACAGCGGGATCCGATCCGCCACGGCCTCCGTACATTTCGCCGCCGCGTCGCGCTCCGGATTCCCCGTACTCACCGTCGCCCAGCTCGAGGATTCCGCGCACGACACTGTCTCGGGCCGCCCGCTCACCGATGCCGAACGCCTCGCGCCACTGCACCCCGAGCACCCGGCCTATGTACTGTTCACCTCCGGCTCCACCGGTACACCGAAGGGTGTGCTGATCTCGCATCGGGCCGTCGTCAACGAAATCTGCTGGCTGCGTGGTGAATACAGCATGACCGCGGCGGATCGTTTCCTGCAGCGCGCGCCGCTCACCTTCGATGTCTCGCTCTGGGAACTGCTGGCTCCCGCCTTGCTCGGTGCGCCGCTGGTGCTGCTGCGCCCCGGCGGTCACCTCGACCTGGATTATCAGGCGCGAGTGGTGCGTGAGCAGGGCGTCACCATCATGGAGATCGTGCCGTCGGTGCTGGCCGCGATGCTCGCCGAAGGGCTCGGCGACGCACTGCGCGGGCTGCGGATGCTGCACGTGGGCGGCGAGGAACTGCCAGCCCCGCTCGCGGCGACCGTGCTCGCCGCGATCCCCGGCGAGCTGCACAACACCTACGGCCCCACCGAAGTAGCGATCACCAGCACCTTCGGGCAGATCACCGCGCCGGTCGAGCAGACCGAGCTGCCCATCGGCAGGCCGACCTGGAACGTGCGCGCCTACGTCCTCGACGAGCGGCTGCACCTGGTGCCCGGCGGGGTCGCGGGAGAGCTGTACCTCGCGGGCGATCAGCTGGCCCGCGGCTACCTCGGCAGGCCCGACCTGACCGCCGACCGCTTCGTCGCCGATCCGTTCGGGGCCGACGGTGCCCGCATGTACCGCACCGGCGACCTGGTGCGCCGCGATCGGGACGGTGCGCTGGTTTACCTGGGCCGCAACGACTTCCAGGTGAAGATCCGTGGACTGCGGATCGAGCTGGGCGAGATCGAGACCGCGCTCGGCGACGCACCCGGGGTCACCCACGCGACCGTGCTGCCCGCCACCGACGACGCAGGCCGCCAATGCCTGGTCGGATACGTCGCGGGCGAGGTCGACATCGTGGCGGTGCGCGCGCACGTCGCGGGCCGGGTGCCCGCGTACATGGTGCCCTCGCATCTGCTGGTGCTCGACACCGTGCCGCTCAACTCCGCGGGCAAACTCGACCGGGCCGCGCTACCGGCCGCAGACCTGTCCACCACCACCGAATACGTGGCGCCCCGACCGGGCGCGCAGACCGCTCTGGCGGGTGTGATCGGTGAACTGCTCGGGGTGGCGCGTGTCGGTGCCAACGACGACTTCTTCGCCGTCGGTGGCAATTCACTGCTCGCGATGCGGCTCGTCGCCCGAGCCAACGCGGCGCTCGGCAGTGCGCTGGACGTGCGCGACGTGTTCGACGCCCCGACCGTCGCCGGACTCGCCGAGCGTGCTGGCACCGGCGGCGAACAGGTGCCCGCGCTGGCCGTCGTGGGACCGCGCCCGGACCGAATCCCGCTGTCGCTGGCGCAGACTCGCCTGTGGCTGCTGAACCGGATCGATCCCGAATCGGCCGTCTACACCCTGCCGATCGCCCTGCGCCTGACCGGCGACCTCGACACCGATGCCCTGTGGGCGGCGCTCGCCGACGTCCTGGACCGGCACGAATCACTGCGCACCGTCTTTCCGGAAGACGCCGATGGTCCGACCCAGGTGGTCCTGCCCGTCGACGCGGTGTTGCCCGCCACCGTCGTACACGAGATCGCCGAGGCCGATCTCGCCGACACCGTGCGCACCATCATCGGCGAGGGTTACGACCTGACCACCCAGCCGCCGCTGCGCGCCGCGCTACTCCGTCGCGCGACGCGAGTCGCAGCTGCGGACCACCTATCCGATGAGGCGATGGGCGATGTAACGCGTCCCGCTGCTGTGGATTATGCGGATTCGCGCGAGACCGAGCATGTGCTGGTACTCGCGGTGCATCACATCGCCGCCGACGGTGTATCGACCACACCGCTGGCACGTGACCTGATCGCTGCCTACGCCGCGCGCGCGGCGCGGATCGCTCCGGCGTGGGAGCCGTTGCCGGTGCAGTATCCGGACTTCACCCTCTGGCAGCACGCCGTGCTCGGCGACGCGGCCGACCCGGCGTCGCGGCTGGCGCGGCAGTTGGCGCACTGGCGTCATGAATTAGCCGGGATCACACCGGTTCTCGAACTGGCGGCAGACCGGCCGCGGCCCGCTGTGCGCACGGGCGCTGGTGGCGCTGTCGGGTTCGATGTGCCCGCCGAAGTGGTCGCGGGGATCGAGGCGCTGGCTCGCCGCCACGGGGTGTCCACCTTCATGGTGGTGCACGCGGCGTTCGCGGTGCTGCTGTCTCGTCAGGGCGCCGGTGCGGATGTTCTCGTCGGCACGCCGGTCGCCGGGCGGGCCGATGCCGCGCTCGACGATCTCGTCGGGATGTTCGTCAACACCCTCGTGTTGCGGACGGCGGTCGACGCCGGTGCCGGGTTCGGTGCGCTGCTCGCCGAGGTGCGGGCGGCCGATCTGCGGGCCTTCGCGAATGCCGATCTGCCGTTCGAGCGACTGGTCGACGAGCTGAATCCGGTTCGCTCCACCTCGTATTCGCCGATCGCGCAGGTGATGCTGGCGTTCGAGCATCGCGAGGACACCACCATCGAACTGCCCGGGCTGCGGATCGACGAGTTCGCGCTGCCCGCCGCGACCACCCAGTTCGACCTGTCCCTGGCGATCAACGAGATCGTCGGTGCCGCGGGCGAACCCGGAATGCGGGGGTGGCTGCGCTATGCCACCGATCTGTTCGACGCCGACACGGTGGCTTCGTTCGGTGCGCGGTTCGTGCGGGTGCTGAGCGCCGTCGTCGCCGATGACAGCGTCGCGGTCGGCGAGATCGATCTCCTGGATGCCGCCGAGACCGCCCAACTCGCGGCGTGGAACGACACGGCCGCCCCGCTCGACACCGACGCGACATTGGTCTCGTTGTTCGCCGCGCAGGCCGCGCGCACCCCCGACGCGGTTGCCCTCGAGTTCGAGGGACAGCTGATCACCTACGGCGAGTTCGCGGTTCGTGTCGCCCGCCTGGCGCGATGGCTGATCGCCGAGCAGGTCGGACCCGGCGCGGTGGTCGGTGTCGGGCTCCGGCGTGGCATCGATCTGCTGGTCGCCATCTACGCCGTGCAGGCCACCGGTGCCGCGTACCTGCCGCTGGATCCCGACCACCCGGCCGACCGGATCGCCGATGTCCTGGCGACCGCGGCTCCCGTCTGCGTGCTGGCCGCCGCCGACTTCCCCGAAACCGGTTCACACACAGTTCAACCCGATTCGCGCCTCGAATCCGGCCAACGGACAGTCGTATCCATCCTTCGCGCGGTTGAGTCCGGCACGCGCGCGAACGGCCTCGGCAGTCGGGCAGGCGAACCCGGCAGTCGGGCAGGCGAACCCGCCAGTCGGGCAGGCGAACCCGCCAGTCGGGCAGACGAACCCGCCAGGCGGGCAGACGAACCCGGCACGCGGGCAGACGAATTCGGCACGCGGGCAGACGAACTCGGCAGTCTGGCAGTCCGGCCTGCCACGCGTGTCGTCGAGCCCGCCGCGCTCGACCTGTCGGGGTTCGGTGCTCACCCGGTGACCGATGCCGACCGGATCCGGCCGTTGCGTGGCGCGGACCTGGCGTATGTGCTGTTCACCTCCGGCTCGACCGGTAAGCCCAAGGGGGTCGCGGTTACCCATTCCGCGATCGTCAACCGCCTGGTCTGGATGCAGGATGCCTATCGGCTCGATGGCACCGGCACCGTATTGCAGAAGACGCCGATCACCTTCGACGTGTCGGTGTGGGAACTGTTCTGGCCCTTGCAGATCGGTGCCACCCTGGTGATCGCTCGTCCCGAGGGGCATCGCGACCCCGCGTACCTGGCCGAGGTCATCACCCGCACGGGTGTCGACGTCGCTCACTTCGTGCCGTCGATGCTGGCGGCGTTCCTCGCCGAACCGCGTGCCGACGACTGTGTTTCGCTGCGGCAGGTGTTCGCCTCCGGTGAGGCGCTGCCCGCGGCCGATGCCCAGCGCCTGCGCGCGCTGATCCCCGGTGTCACCGTGCACAACCTGTACGGGCCCACCGAGGCCGCCGTCGACGTCAGCTTCCACGAGGTCACCGACGTCGACACTGCCACCGTGCCGATCGGCGCCCCGGTCGCCAACACTGCCCTGCACGTGCTCGACGCCCGCCTGCGCCCCGTTCCTGTCGGCACACCGGGTGAGCTGTATCTGGCCGGCGTCCAACTGGCCCGCGGCTACCTCGCCCGCCCCGACCTGTGCGCCGACCGCTTCGTCGCCAACCCGCTCGGCGCCCCCGGCGACCGCATGTACCGCACCGGCGATCTCGTGGTCCGCACGCGCTCGGGCGAACTGGAATACCTGGGCCGCACCGACTTCCAGGTGAAACTGCGCGGCCTGCGCATCGAGCTCGGCGAAATCGAAGCGGTCCTCACCGGTCTCGACACCATCGAACGCGCGGTAGTCACCGTCCGTGACGACGGCACCGGCGACTACCTCACCGCCTACCTCGTCCCTGTACAGGCGAGCCACACGGCTAGCACTGCTGAGGATGGCACCGCCGACGTTGCTGTCGACGTCAACGCTACTGCCGGCGCTTCCTTTGCTGACGGCGCTGCGACTGCCGACGTTGCCGCCGCCGACGCCGATGCCTTTGCTGCCGCCTCTACCTTTGCTGACGCCCTTCCCACTGCCACTGCCACTGCCACTGCCACTGCCACTGCCACTGCCACTGCCGCTGCCACTGCCGCTGCCGCTGCCGCTGCCACTGCCGCTGCCGCTGCCACTGGCACTGCCGCTGCCGCTGCCGCTGCCGCTGCCGCTGCCGCTGCCGCTGCCGCTGGCACTGCCGCTGCCACAGCCGCC
>NZ_JBHZBG010000026.1:0-5565 GCF_042754695.1 Nocardia sp. NPDC059195
CCGCTGGAATATCAAGGGCGAGTTGGAGTATGTGGGTCGCAACGACGACCAGGTCAAGATCCGCGGATTCCGCATCGAACTCGGCGAAGTCGGCGACGCATTGTCGGGGGTGGCCGGGGTCGAGCAGGCCGTGGTCGTGGCACGCGAGGATCAACCGGGCATCAAACGGCTGGTCGGGTATGTGACCGGCGCGGTGGACCCTGTGGTGGTACGGGCAGCCGTCGCAGCGCGATTGCCGGAGTACATGATTCCGTCGGCAGTTGTGGTGCTCGACAGCCTGCCCCTGACAGTCAACGGCAAACTCGACAAACGAGCCCTGCCCACACCCGACTACGTGGGGAACAGGGAAGCGTACCGGGCACCTTCGACACCAACCGAGAAAACACTCGCGTCGATCTACGCGCAGGTATTGGGATTGGAACGGGTCGGTGTCGACGACTCCTTCTTCGATATCGGCGGCAACTCGCTGCTTGCGATGCGGGTGGTCGCGGCAATTCACGAAGCGTTCCATCGCGACATCGCGGTGCGCACCCTGTTCCAGACACCGAGTGTGCGCGCCTTGACGGCGCAGCTCGGCAAAGATACCGGGTCGGAAGTCTCGCAAGCGGAGAGGCTGAGCGAAGGTGCGGGCGCGCCGCTGTTCTGCATTCACCCGGGAGGCGGCGTGAGCTGGCCCTACCGCCCACTCGGCGATTACCTCGAGATTCCCGTCATCGGGATATCGCAGGATCTCGAGAACGACAAATCGGCAACTGTCGGCGAAATGGCTGCGAACTATCTCGACATCATCCGAAAGATTCAGCCCGATGGCCCATATCGCCTGCTGGGGTGGTCATTCGGCGGAGGGGTTGCCCACGAGATCGCCGCGCAGCTGACCCGCGTCGGGGAGAAGGTGTCCACGCTGGTCCTCATCGATGCATTTCTGGCGATCGACGATGCCGGTGCGGCAGCGGACGGGGAAACGGAGATGCCGATCCTGCAGAATTATCTGCGGATCAATGGGCTGGATTCACCGGGCGTCGAACCCCTCACCTACGAGGTCGTTCAGAAGATTGCCGAGAGCGCACCGATGCTCAAGATTCCACTGCCACCTGAATCGATGGTCGATCGCGTGGCCGAGAACATCGCGCACAACAGGCGGCTGCAGAACACTCATGCACCGGGTCAATACGCCGGATCGGCGATCATCATCTCAGCTCGACATGCCGAGAAAAAACAAGATCTGTCGGCATTGTGGCAGCCATTCGTGGCAGGCGAGATCGTAGAGTACGACGTTGATTGCACGCATGAGGAAATGCTGGATCCGACGCCCGTAGCATCGTACGCGCGAGTGCTGGTAGAGGCGATCGCGCAATCCATGGATGCGGAGGCCGTGCGTTGACCGGGCCAGGTCTGACGGCCCTGGGCGACAGCTTCGTCGAGGGCCGCGGCGACCCCGCCGCGACGGGTGGCTACCGCGGGTGGGTATCGCGGTTGGCCGGCCAGCTGGGGTTACCGCCGAGTTCGATCCGGAATTACGGCACGCACGGGGCCACCACCTCCGATGTTGTGCGGGTGCAGCTGCCGACGGCGGCGCGAGCGGCGGTCTACGGCGTGGTGGTCGGGGTCAATGACCTCGTGAGTGACTTCGCCCCGGAAGTGTTCGAGGCCAACATGAATACGATCTTGGGCGACCTGCGCGCCGGTGGCGCCACAGTGATCACCGCTGACTACCCGGATATCCCAGCGCGACTGCCGGTTCCGGAGAAGTTCCGCGGTCTGCTGCGCGAGCGTTTCGAATTCGCCAATACCGTCTTGGCTCGCATCACCGCGAATCATGGCGCCCTGCTGCTGGATATGGCCGGCCGTCCCGAATGGGAGCGGCCGGAGATGTGGACCGAGGACGGAATGCACCCGAGCCCGCTGGGGCATCGTGAATTTGCGGTCGCCGCGGCCGAACTCATTTCGTCGACCACCGCCACCACCGTTGCCGCCTGAGCTGCGTAGCGACGGGTTCGAGAGGAATTTCCATGAAGGACGACAGACGCCTGGCACATGACCCGATCGCCATTGTCGGCATGTCGGGCCTGTTGCCGATGGCACACAATCATCGCGAGTACTGGCAGAACATCGTCGACGGCGTGGACTGCACCGAGGAGGTGCCCGCATCACGCTGGAGCCTGGACGATTACTACGACCCGGACAGGGCGACCCCGGACAAAACCTATTCGCGCCGTGGCGGTTTCCTGCCTGACGTCGACTTCGATCCACTCGAATTCGGGTTGCCGCCCAATCAGCTCGAGGTCACCAGCACCATGCAGACGCTGAGCCTCGGGGTGGCGCGCGATCTGCTCGTCGACGCGGGTGCGACCGGCTCCGAATGGTACGACCCTGGACGCACCGGTGTGGTGCTCGGCACCACGGGTCCGGTGCCGCTCACGCATCCACTAGCGGCCCGGCTCTCGACGCCGATGCTCAAGGAGGCGGCGCGTTCGGTGGGGCTCACCGAGAACGACGTCGATGCCATCGCCGAGCGCTTCGTCGCAGCTTTCGCACCGTGGGAGGAGAATTCATTCCCGGGCCTGCTCGCGAATGTTGTCGCTGGACGGGTGGCGAATCGGCTCGGGCTCGGCGGGATGAACTGCACGGTCGATGCGGCCTGCGCAGCCTCGCTGGCAGCCATTCGCACGGCCATCGCGGAGCTGCGAGACGGCCGCGCCGACATGATGATCACCGGTGGCGTTGACACCGAGAACACAATTTTCGGCTACATGTGCTTCAGCAAGGTCGGCGCGCTCTCGCCGACCGATCGCATCAGCCCATTCGCATCGACGGCCGACGGAACAATGCTCGGTGAGGGCATTTCGATGCTGGCGCTGCGACGGCTCGACGACGCGCGACGCGACGGGAACCGGATCTACGCCGTGATCACCGGTATCGGTTCTTCCAGCGACGGCCGATCCAAGAGCATCTACGCACCACGAGCTGAGGGCCAGCGAGTCGCGCTGGATCGCGCTTATGCCGACGCCAACTGCTCTCCGTCCGATGTCGAGCTCATCGAGGCGCACGCCACCGGCACCGCGGTCGGCGACAAGACCGAGCTGACCGCACTGAGGGAGCTGTTCTCCGAGGCGACTTCGGAAACCCGTTTCGCCGCACTAGGCAGTGTGAAATCACAGATCGGGCACACCAAAGGCGCGGCAGGCGCGGCGAGTGTCATGAAGCTGGCACTCGCGCTGCACCAGAAGGTGCTACCCGGCACTATCAATGTGGACGCGCCGAACGAGGCGATCGATCCGGAGTCCGCACCGTTCTACGTGAACTCCCGGACCCGTCCGTGGATCCTGGACCCGAACCGCCCGATCCGCCGGGCCGCGGCATCAGCAATGGGTTTCGGAGGCACCAACTTCCACGTTGTGCTGGAGGAGGAAGCGGAAGCGGGACGCGACAATCTGTCGATACTGCACCGCACGCCGCGCGCACACATCTGGCACGCCCCGGATGTCGCGGGACTGATCGATGCGGTGCGCAGCACCGATGGGGGTGACGGCGGCGATATTCCGGATCACCACGCACGTGTCGGCTTCGCCGCGTTCGATGACGACACCGCAGCCGACCTGCGCGGGCTGGCAGTGGATGAGCTGGTGCGTCACGCCGATGCGGCACACTGGGATCACCCGGAGGGCGTGTACTTTCGTGCCGCCGCGCTGCCGAACCGCAAGGTGGGCGCGCTGTTCGCAGGTCAGGGCAGCCAGTACGTCGATATGGGATTGGCCGCAGCACTGAACAATCCACCGGTCGGTGCCGCCTTCGACGCGGCCAATGCGGCGTTCGCCGACGCGCCGCGGCGGCTGGGCAGTGTCGTGTTCCCGCCCCCGGTCTTCGACTCCGTGGCTCGTGAGCAGCAAGAGATCACCTTGCGCCGCACCGAATTCGCGCAGCCGGCAATCGGCGCGCTGGCGGTCGGCCAGTTCGAGGTGCTACGGAACTACGGATTCCGGGCCGTGGGCTACCTCGGACACAGCTTCGGTGAACTAACCGCACTGTGGGCATCCGGCGCCGTGACAACGACCGACTTCTTCGCACTCGCTCGTGCCCGTGGCGCCGCGATGGCTGCGCCCGAGGGGACCGACGCCGGCACCATGGTCGCTGTCGCCGCCTCGCGCGCAGACATCGAGGACATCATCGCGGATGTCGAGGACGTGTGGATCTGCAACCACAATGCGGTCGACCAAGTGGTCATAGGTGGTGGCGCGGTGGGTATCGCCGAGGTGAACGATCGCTGCGCCCAACAGGGGTGGGTCACTCGGCCTCTCCCCGTGGCGGGCGCATTCCACACGCCCTATGTCGAACACGCGGCGACAGCTTTCGGGGAAGCGGTAGCGGCGATCGAGATCGGCGCTCCGGATGCTCCCGTGTACGCCGATACCCGAGGCGCGTCCTACGGAGGCAATGTCGAGGCCAACCGTGCCACTCTGACCGCACAGCTGAGCAATCCGGTCGACTTCCACGATGCGCTCACAGCCATGCGGGCCGACGGCTGCACAGTCTTCGTCGAGTTCGGCCCGAAGCAGGTACTCACGTCACTGGTGCGGCGCACCTTCGGCGACGACGTGATCGCGATCGCCACCGATTTCGGGCCCGTCGGCGACAGCGATCTGGCCCTCAAGCGCGCGGCGGTGCGACTTGCCGTGCTCGGCTGCGAGGTACGTGGCATCAACCGCTACCGCGCACCGGGACCGGTCGTTGCCACACGCGAACCCGCGATGACGGTGTCTCTCTCGGCGCCCGACCACGTGCCCGAGAGCCGCCGGACCACAAAGGCGGCCCTGTTCGCCGACGGATATCGCGTCGCTTCCGACTCGCCTGCACCCCAGCACGTCCCCGCGCCACGGCTCGTGCCGGCCGCCGCGGCCAAGCCCACAGATGCCCGCGTTCCGGCATCTCAGCCTGTGCCTGTCCCGTCCAACCGACACTCGGAGAACCCGGAGAACCACGTGTCAACCGCCTCGCAGTACCGACTTCACACACCCGGCTCATTCGACAGCGCGCTGGTGCAACATTTGGACACCCACCGCCACTACCTGGACGGACAGCTGGAGCTGGCGCGAGAGTTGGCCGGCGTCCTGCGCAACGGGGGGCTCGACGAGCTGACCGTGCGCGCGATCGAGGCGGTCAAGGATCACACCGTGGCGATCAGCGAGACCCATTCCCGCGCCGGCGACGTGGTGACGCAGCTGGCCGAGCTGGAGACCGGCGCACCGGTCACCCGTCTGCGCTCGGCACCGCCACCGGCTCTTGGTCGAAACGGAGCTCGTTCGAACGGTACTGCGCCTGTCGCGCAGTCCGCCCCCACCCCTCCCCCGATCGCACCACCGGTCGTGGCGGTATCGGCCACCCCGGCTGTTTCCGAGCAGCCCGCAGCGGTTGCTGTGCGGCCCGCCGCGGCGGCGGTTCCGCCCATAAGCGCGGTCTCGAGCGATGCACTGCGGCAAGCCTTGCGTGAGGTGGTCGCGAACAAAACCGGCTACCCGGTGGAAATGGTCGATCCGGCCATGGACCTGGAAGCCGATCTCGGCGTGGACT